>QNFJ01000295.1 GCA_003646305.1 Gammaproteobacteria bacterium
GCCACAGTTTCTCAGGAATCTAGCCTCTCAGCTATAACCTTGCTATGCTCAGAATATAAGACTTAAGTATAAAATTTGGTTTTCCCTGCCGTCTTTGCTCTTAACGGTCGCTGTTCGCAGTGGCTTACAATTAATATCCATCAAGGAGAATATTGTGTTGAAACATAAACTTATAATCTTTTTACTGGCTCTTCTGATGTTGAGCCTGAATGCCTGCACAGGGGTAATGATTAAAGAGGCAACCTATGCTCCATTAAAGGCAAAACCAGGCCAGGAACAAGCTTTGGCTGACTTTTTAATTGAAGGAGCGGCTTTGGTCTCCAAAACTGAACCTAAAACATTAGTATGGGCGGGACTTAAAAATAAAGATGGCATGATGATATTTGATGCCTTCGAGGATGCCTCAGGCAGAGATGCCCATTTTGCTGGGCAGGTTGCAGCTGCACTTAAAGATAATGCAGAGGCATTAGTACAGGGTGGTTGGGATAATGGCGTGCTTGCCGATGTTAAAAACCCTAAAGTTTTATCTGCAAAGACATCAGGCAATCCAGGTGAAATGAAAATTGCAATGTTTGTTCCGTTTAAAGCGAAAGCTGGGCAAGCTGGCGCATTGGCTGATTTTCTGAAATCAGCCGCATCAATGGTTGAAAAGACGGAACCTAAAACGGCTTACTGGTTTGCGATTCAAATTTCTGAAGAGGAGTTTGCTGTTATCGATTTCTTTGCGGATCAATCGGGGGTTGATGCGCACTTTTCTGGCGAAGTGGCTGCGGCACTCAAGGCAAATTCAGATACTTTAATTGATGGCGGCTGGGATGATGGTGTGGTTGCAAATGTTCAAAAGTTTGAAGTCTTGGTAATGATTTCTAAATAGTTTAACGACGTTGCTAACACATGGATAAATACTACCCAGAGTTATGTGGGTGGTATTTGGGTAGCATTTTGATATGCAGATAATAAGTACGATACTTGATCTCATAACTCCTTGACCCATAGTTCGAGTCTGCGAGGGCCCGCCAAGTGCAGCAAGGCTTTCAGGTATTTCCGTTGAGAGTTTTTTTGTTTGGTGTAACGCTGAATTGCCCAGAGGTCACGAGATTCCCTAATAGCCAACTATTTTATGCATAAACCTTGTTACAGTTACTTTATGAGCATGGGTGGAAGTGTGGTTTTTTAGGTTGCATTAATCTAGATGTTGGGTGCTGTTTGTTGAGTACTAGTGGACTAAATTTGCTTAGCTGCGCCCCATTAAATTTGAGTGAGACTATGTTCTTGTGGAGCATGATATTTAAAACCAGGTGTCATTATGTATGACGAGCAAGCAGAATGCGGTCGCCTTACTGAATTATTAGGTCAGCTAGGTGAGCACTTGGATCAGTTCCTTCTTTTTGAGCATCCTGATGCTATGAAAGACGCTGACAGCTGGAAGGCAGCGTTAGGAGGAGCTTTACCTGTATCAGGCATTGGTGCTGAGCAAGTTATCACCGAAATGGGAGCTTACTTGATTCCTAATGGTTCCCAAATCCCAAATCCTGGTTGCACCTCTTTTATTACAACGGGAGCAACCTCAATTGGTGTGTTGGCGACTCTAAGCGGTGCAGTTGCAGCGCCTCAACGGCTGGGGTTAACCGCATTTAATTTCCTTGAAGGACTTTCTCTTCAGTGGATGGCTGAAATGTTTGATCTACCTGTCGAAATGAAAGGGGTTTATAGCAGCGGTGGCTCCGTTGCTAATTTAGTTGCACTAGGCGCGGCTCGACAATGGGCATTTGAACAGCGAGGTTTCGACCCTGCCAGAGATGGCCTTCAAGCCCCTTGCCGAATTTATGCCAGCAGCGCTAGCCACCACACAATCCACCGATCTGCTGCGGTACTGGGAATGGGGCGAAATTCAGTAACCGCCATCCCTACAGATAAGCAAGGCCGCTTAAACTTAACCGCCTTAAAACAGCAATTGCAGGCTGATACGAGTAAAAACTCCGTTCCCGTTGCGATTGTCGCTAATGCGGGTAGTACAGACACCGGAGCGATTGACCCTTTACTTGAAATGGGCAAGCTCGCTCGTGAGTATAAAATCTGGTTTCATGTTGATGGTGCTTATGGGCTGCCGGGCATTCTTGACCCACAAGTTCATTCTCTTTATGACGGTCTTTCTCTGGCTGATTCCGTAACGGTTGACCCTCACAAATGGCTGGGGGCCCCTGTTGGCATTGGTGCCACATATGTACGTGACTACGGACTCCTGCGGCGAGCCTTTACTCAGGAAGAGGCGAGCTATCTGGAAGGCTCATGCGCTGAAGATGATGGAGGAAAAAACTCGATGGATAGTTTAGGCATTCCTTACTATGATTTCGGTGTTGAACTATCTGCTCCCTCCCGTGGAGCTGTGGTCTGGGCCTTAATTAAGGAAATTGGCCGATCGGGGCTTAAAGATCGTGTTTGCCGTCATAATGCGATGGCCCGACAGGTTGCCGACCAAGTACGACTTCACCCCAATCTAGAGTTGGTACTGGAACCTTCACTGTCAATTTGCTGCTTTCGTTTTGTGACCGATCAATATGGAGATCTTAATGAACTTAATCGGCGCATCCACCGGCAACTGGTTAAGAATGGGAAAAATATACCGAGTACAACCCTATTTGATGGCATTTTAGCTATTCGTCCCTGCTTTGTGGGCGCACGCACTGATTGGCATCATGCCAGTGAGTTAGTGGATGAAGTGATTGAGATCGGCACTCAGCTTCTTTCTAAAAGAAAGACCCAATAAAACAAATTAACGAGGAAGAAGATGGGTAAACGTTACAAAAATATTTTAGAGACAATTGGCAATACGCCTGTTATTCGCATCAATAAGCTGGGGCCAAAAGGGGTCAATATTTTTGCTAAAGTGGAATCGTTTAACCCAATGGGCTCGGTTAAAGATCGCTTGGCTCTGGGTGTTATTGAAGATGCCGAACAGCGAGGCGAGTTACAACCGGGGCAAACCATTGTAGA
>QNFJ01000296.1 GCA_003646305.1 Gammaproteobacteria bacterium
AAGGCTGAAGGGCGAACGGTCTATGAACTAAACAATCAAAAGGCCGAAGAGGCGATGAAATCTTTGCTGGGCGTTGATGAGCTGAATGCAGATCTTTTTGCTGAGAACCCGATGGGGATTAAATCATCTGATGTTTTTGGGCAATATACGATTAAAAGTGCGATGGCGGCCAATGATGATGGGAGCATCACTTTTTATGCGGAAATGCCAGAAGGTGCCTATCTCACACATATGAAGTCAGACCGAGATTTCGCGATTGAAAGTTTTAAAGAGACACTTCGGAATGCCATTAAAGATGCAGGTAATCCGAAGAAAATTGGTGCCATCATCATTTTTAACTGCATCTTACGGCATCTATTAAAGTGCCGACTGGACGTGGATGACCGAGGCATTGTTAAAGAGATTGTGGGTGAAGAGGTGCCAATGATCGGGTTTAATACCTTTGGGGAGCAGGGTACAACGCTCGGTGGCTCTTTAGGGCATTACAACCAGACAGCGACCATTTTGGTGATCGCTGATGAGACAATTACTCAGTAAAATGAGTTAACCCATTATTTTTATTATTTATCTCGGGTGACAACTTTCCCAGATGGGTCGGTGAAGGTGTCGTTTAGCTTTTGAACGAGCTCTTTGCTGTCTTCAAGGAGTTCTTCAACGCTCCTCAACGCTTTTTTGTTCCAGCCAATAACTCGGTTGCCGGTAAAAATTCTGCTGGGGGTTGTGTTCTTTAAAAAAGCTTTGTCGAGGTGATCGAGGAAAATCAGCTCATCAGAATGATCTGATAGTTTTTGCGCAATTTTGGCAGCATAGTGTTTTCTGGCTGCAAAATGGCCGGTTAGGAAGAGGATGAGAAACAGTCCTGCTCCGGCTCCAAAAAGGATCGGATTACCTTGAATGAGGGACTCGATGCTTCCCTGCAAAAAGCCGCTACTGATCCCTAGCCCGAGTGTTAGTGTGCTTAGGAGTGCCAGTAGGAAAATATCTACAACACGCACTTTTTTCTTCCATTCGGAGAGATGTTGCTTGATTAAAGGGATTGCTTTGTCTTCAAGCTCCTGTGTCGTTTTTTCAAGTGCGTTGAGAATGCGATAAGCACGCTCTATTTCAACCTGTTGCATCCGGTCATGAATTTCTGAAAGATCTTGGTCTCGTTTACTTTCAAAGCGTTGGCGCCGGTTTTCATCTTCAATTGGAACCGCTGCATCTGGGGAGTAGATGCAGTAGAAACGGCCAGCAGTGAGCCCTTTTTCGGCTAAAGCTCGTTGCCATGCAGCAACCACATCTTCTGGGTTATCTTCGCGAGCAGTGGTGTCGATCTGGTTAAGAATATAAAGAAATTTTTCTGAATCAGAACGTTGGATAGTCTCTTCAACGAGATGATGTAGTGTGTCTTGCATGGCGCCAGGTTCGGGGTGGCGGGCATCAAATAGCACCAAAACAAGGTCTGAAATATTGATAATGTGGCGAGTAATACGAAGAGTCGAGGTTCTTTGTGAGTCGGCATCAAACCCGGGAGAATCGATTAAGATCTTGCCGCGCAGTCGATCGCTAGGGCAAGTTTTGAGCTGTAAGTAAGCATTGATCCGCTGTCCTTCTCCATCGGCAACTTCATCAATCTCTTTGCTAATCTGGTAGAAAGGAAAACGGGGATCGGCATCAAGTGCAATACCCGGCAGAGTCCGCATTTCATCGGTTTTACTGAATGAGAGAACAGAGAATTTTTCGTCAACAGCCTGATTGCCCGTGCGTTGGCTCTTGACGCCAAGATAATGGTTGATAAAAGTAGATTTTCCGGCAGAAAAAGTGCCAAGGATTGAAATTAGTGGCCACCAGGGAATTTGGCTAGCTGTTGACTCGCCTTCGTTCAAAAGCCCCACTTCAGAAGCAATTTCATCAATGGCTCTAAAACCTTTTGTTGCGTCGAGAAGAACGGGATTTTCTTCTGATAAATGTTTTTCAAGGTTGTCGAGGTATTTATTGATTGATTTTTTCCGCATGGGTTGTATCTTCCAGAGGGTAGCTACTATTTTTAAGGAGAGCCTGATTAGGTCAGGTTTAACTCCGCTGTTTTCTGATTTTATCAGTTTTAAGGAATGATGGATAAAAAACTCGTTGTTGCGATCTCTTCAAGAGCGCTGTTCGACCTGGACGAATCTCATGATGTTTTTGAGCGAGAGGGGACAGAGGCCTATTGTCGTTATCAGGTCGAGCATGAAGATGAAATTCTGGATCCGGGAGTCGCCTACTCACTGGTTTGTAAATTACTCTCGATTAATAAAGATTTTCCGAAAGAGCGGCCGGCTGTCGAGGTGATCCTGATATCGCAAAATAGTGCGGATACGGGGCTGCGGATCTTTAACTCGGTTCAGCATCATAAGCTGGATATCACACGTGCAGCGTTTACGAGCGGTGAGAGCCCTTTTGCCTATATTCGGGCTTTTGGTGCAGTTCTTTTTTTGTCTGCAAATGCTGAGGATGTGGTTAAAACTCTGGATGCCGGTTTTGCTGCGGCAACGATCTATTCGTCAGGAAAAACCGCTATTGATTCAGGGCAGTTGAGAATTGCATTTGATGGTGATGCTGTGTTGTTTTCGGATGAATCTGAGCGAGTCTACAAGCAGCAAGGTCTTGAGGCATTCACAAAGAATGAAAAAGCTGAGGCCAAAAAACCTTTAACGGGTGGTCCATTTAAACCGTTTTTGGCTGCTTTGCAGCATATTCAAAAACACTATAGTGCGGACCGTTCACCGATTAGAACTGCTTTGGTAACGGCACGTTCAGCCCCGGCTCATGAGCGCGTGGTCAGGACACTTCGAGCCTGGGATATCCGAATTGATGATGCACTATTTTTGGGCGGAATGGATAAGGGTGTCTTTCTAAAGGCGTTTGGCGCAGATATCTTTTTTGATGATCAACGCTCTCACTGTGAGTCTGCGAGCGAACATGTCCCAACAGGCCACGTGCCGCACGGTGTTGCA
>QNFJ01000297.1 GCA_003646305.1 Gammaproteobacteria bacterium
CCTCGCCAGATCAGCTTTTTGTCGGCAGGTGTAAGTACATCGATAGTCATTATTCCTTTTTCGTAGGAATAGACCTCATAAGAGGGCCCGCCATAGGTCATTCCCATTCCACCGTAACGCCCATATGATCCTCGACCAACCCCGACACTAGTGTTAAAGCCAGTATTTCGGCTGTCCACTTCTTGTTTTACCTGCAAATGATAAGTAACCAGAAAGTCAGGATTACTTGTTGCTTGCTGATAACCATCAACACCAAGCTGTTGTTCTATTGCGTGGTTTATCCGCTCGGCAATCATTGGATTATCGAGCTTAACGTGCCCTGCCCTTGGTGTATCTGGGATGAACAGGTTATAGGTCTTAAGTTTTGAAAAATCTATCTTCTGGTCATAATCAACTGCAACGTTAGAGGCACAACCTCCCAATAGAAACGTTGCCATTACAAATACGCCTACAAATCTTTTCATGCTTAATATCCTTTCTTATTGGCCAGCTGAGTCGGCCACTTATTTACAACGAATCGGCTTGTGAAACCTCAGTTTTGAACTGGTCTGTAGAGGCATTGTAGCTGATCAAATGCTCAACGTAACTATACGAAATCTATTATGGGTATATTGAGTTAAAAGACACAGTTTTCGTTTATTTAAAATACAGCGCTTGTTTTTGTAGTGATTGCCGGGTTGGTACAGTTGATCCTCCTGTTTTCCGTGCCCAACCATGGCTAATCTCTATTTGTTTTATGGGCCTGTTTTTTTTAGTAAAAAAACCTCGTATTCATTAAATCACCTCTATAATTAGCTAATCTATAATGATTAAAGAGATGGAGCCGAGTCAGATGGAAAGCAAAGGAAGAGTGCTAGTCACAGGAGGTGCTGGTTATATAGGAAGTCACACCTGTCTGGAGCTACTGAATAGTGGGTTTGATGTGGTTGTGATTGATAACCTTTCAAACAGCAATAAACTGTCATTAGAAAGAGTTGAACTGTTAACGGGAAAGAGATTGACCTTTATCGAAGGAGATATTCTGGATCGTGATCTCCTAACGACTATTTTCGAACAGCACTCGATTGAAGTGGTGGTTCATTTCGCGGGTTTAAAGGCAGTCGGTGAGTCTTGCGAGCAGCCGCTTAAATACTTTCAAAATAATGTCGCAGGGACGTTGGTACTGAGTGAGGTGATGGAGGCTCAGGGGGTTAAACGGCTGGTATTCAGCTCATCTGCAACCGTTTATGGTGACCCGCACTCTGTACCGATTACAGAGAATTTCCCGCTTTCAGCAACGAATCCTTATGGTCGATCAAAGCTGATGATTGAAGAGATTTGTCGGGATTTTAGTAAAGCCGATTTGATTACAAAATCAGAGAATCCCTGGGCTATTACCTTGTTAAGGTACTTCAATCCAGTCGGTGCACACGAAAGCGGTGAAATTGGCGAAGATCCTAATGGTATACCCAATAATCTGATGCCTTACGTTTCTCAGGTTGCGGTTGGGAAATTAAAAGAGCTGTCGGTATTTGGTGGGGACTATTCAACCAAAGATGGCACAGGTGTAAGAGATTATATCCACGTTGTGGATTTGGCAAAGGGTCACGTGAAAGCCATTGAAAAGTTGATTTCTCTGTCAGATGAGTCAGGGGTTTTTACCTATAACCTTGGAGCGGGTAAGGGCTATAGCGTTCTAGAAGTGATTAGTGCATTTGAAAAAGCCTGTGGGAAACCGGTCAAATATAAAATTGTTGGGCGCCGTGAAGGTGATATTGCGAAATGCTATGCGGATGCCGGTTTAGCTGAGCAGGCGTTGGGCTGGAAAGCCGAAAAAAATATTGATGAAATGTGTGTTGATGCCTGGCGTTGGCAGAGCCTTTATCCTGAAGGTTATAACTGATTCAGGAATAGCCGAATACGATGTTAATAGAAGCCTGGATAACCATCGCTATTATTGTAGCTTGCTTAGCAAGCCTGGTTTTTACACGCTACGCAGCGGATATCATCATGATGGCGGGTGTAACGCTCCTGCTTGTTAGTGGTTTATTGACAGCGGATGAAGCGTTAGCGGGTTTTGCTAATGAGGGGATGATCACCGTAGCGGTGCTTTATATTGTTGCCAATGGTTTAACAGAAACCGGTGCGGTAAGCTGGCTTTCTGGCCTTTTATTGGGCAGGCCGCGCTCAACAACCGAGGCCCAAATCAGGTTAATGGTCCCAGTGGCAGCGTTAAGTGCTTTTATGAACAATACGCCAGTGGTCGCGATGTTCGTACCAATGGTTTCTCGTTGGGCACGCCATCATAATTTACATCCATCCAAGTTAATGATTCCGCTGAGTTACGCGGCAATATTAGGCGGAACTTGTACGTTAATAGGCAGTAGTACCAACCTGATTCTGAATAGTATGTTGAATCAATATGATGCTGAATTGGGGTTAGGGATGTTTGATCTGGCATGGGTTGGTCTGCCAGCCACGGTCGTACTGATCGGTTTTGTTATTTTCTTCGGTAAGTGGCTTCTACCCGCACATGGTTCAGTCAGCAGGGAGTTTGAAGAGACGCGCCGTTATACCATCGAAATGATGGTTGAAGCCGCAGGGGGGCTTGATGGTAAAACAATTGAGCAGGCCGGTTTACGCAACCTGTCTGGGGTTTATTTATCGAGTATCGAGCGTGATGGAGAGATTAAGTCGGCTGTAGGTCCTTCAGAACAGTTAAAAGGTGGCGATAGATTGATGTTTGTGGGAATCGTTGAGTCGGTTGTCGACCTGAATAGAATTCGTGGTCTGAGTGCGGTGGCCTCTGACGAACAGCATACGCTAGAAAAAAGGCGGCATCATTTTCTTGTTGAAGTGGTTGTCTCGCCCAGTTGTCCACTGGTCAGAAAAACGATCCGCGATGGACGCTTTAGAACGCACTACAATGCTGCGGTTGTTGCGGTGGCAAGAGGGGGCGCTCACCTTCAGCAAAAAGTGGGTGATATTGTTCTTGAA
>QNFJ01000298.1 GCA_003646305.1 Gammaproteobacteria bacterium
GGCCCTGCGATTACGGCGTAATGACGTACAAATTGAAGATGATCCGTATATCCCGTCTATACGTGTTCATCGCTACCAAGAAAAATTTAGACTGGAAAAAAAGAGAGCTCGGCAACAAAAAGCACAAGGAAACTAGAATGAATGTAATTCCATTTTGGGTTAGAGAGCCCTATCGGCTGCCTCACCCCAAACGCTAGGTGATCACCTCAGCAACTTGACAATGCTGGAGCGGGAATATGGCCTTACGGCACCTGACACACGTAAGCTATTCGAAGAGTTTCCGAAGTTAAAAAGTGCTATTTGGGTAAAAAATAGAGGAGGTCACGGTAGGACAAATGACCGAAGAAATGATAAAAAATCACCTTGAGTATCATTTTGAAGCAAACCCTAAGCACCCCTATGCTCAACTGCGCCATATCCAACCGCTGAGCGACAAAATCAGTGGCCGCAATAAACAATTAATAGAAGAACAAAGACAGCACGGCCTACAACGTATTAATTTGCGCATCCAAAACATAGAAACAACCTTAAATGTTAGACGACAATTAATCTGGTGGACAAATACGTTCAGCTGTACAAGCCACAGAGCATGTCATCACTGGACATTGAGTCATTTAAATTGCCGCCGGGTTAAGCTTTGGCCCTGCCAGCGTTTCAACAGAATCGATAGAAACCAAAGATCAGGTAGAACAATACCTCAATAAAATACATGAAGAGCTACTGAAAGCGATTAATGTAGGTGACCGAGTTAGAATTAAGTAATGAAAAGAAAACGAATCATTACCAGTCTTTAATGGTATCAATGGAAAGATAAGTTGACATTTGTTGGCAGTAGGAGCAATGTCCTTATGAAAAGAAGACTTGCCATTAATGCTTAATAAGTGGGATTAAGATAATAAAAGTATTCATTATGAACTTAAACTCAATGACAAATAGTGCAATTGCACAAGAAATCGGCTCTCGGATCGAGCAGTTACGCCTTGAGAAAAACATCACCCAGCAACAATTGGCTGATGAAATAGGCCTGTCGCGAGTAAGCTACCGAAAATTAGCAAAAGGGGCTGCCAAATTTGAAAACATCATTGCCGCCCTGCGTGCATTGGGGCGGATGGACTTAATAGAACAATTTGTTCCAGAAACAAGCTTTAGCCCGATGGCACAACTAAAGTTAAAAGGAAAACGACCGCAACGCGCCTCCCGTCAGCGTAGCGAGACAAGTGATGACAATAACAATAAAGAACTGGACTGGTAAATGCAGAACTTAGCAGAAGTTCGGTTATGGGGGCGGTTAGTCGGCGCATTAGCTTACGACCCTCGTTCAAAAATAGGCACCTTTGAATATGCACCCGAATGGATAAAAAGCGGAGTTGAAATAGCCCCGTTACAAATGCCACTTTCATCTCAAAAATATCAATTCCCATCATTAAACTCAGAAACATACAAAGGGCTTCCTGCCGTGTTTGCGGATACATTACCCGATGACTTTGGCAATGCCGTCATAAATGCATGGTTGGCACGACAAGGGCGAGATAGCGATGACTTCACAGCCCTTGAACGCCTGCTATACACAGGCAATCGCGGCATGGGCGCCATAGAATATGCGCCAGCGATTGACCAATCAAGCGTTGTTGAGCATTTAGAAATAGCCGCCTTAGTTGAAATGGCACAGCAAGTGTTGGATCAACGAGAAAGTGTAAACACCCGCATCAATCAAAATAATAATGACGCCATGCAGGCGCTATTCCAAATAGGCACCTCCGCAGGTGGTGCACGTGCCAAAGCCGTCATTGCCGTTAATCAAGATAGAACAGCGTTCCGTTCAGGTCAGGTTGATGCACCGCAAGGGTTTGAACATTACTTACTTAAGTTCGACGGTGTAGAAGAACATAAAATCAACAGCCAAACCTTTGGTGATCCACAAGGATTTGGTCGCATGGAATACGCCTATTATTTAATGGCAGTCGATGCAGGCATTAATATTTCACCATCAGAATTATTGATAGAGGGTAAGCGAGCCCATTTTATAACCAAACGGTTTGATCGTGATGGCAATAGAAAACGTCATGTCGTCTCACTCTGTGCAATGGACCATGCCGACTATAAAAAAGCAGGCAGCTATAGCTATGAGCAGTTATTAGCGGTTGCACGACAACTTAAACTACCCAGAAAAGATGCCATAGAGATTTATCGTCGCATGGTCTTTAACATCGTCGCTCGCAACCATGACGATCACACCAAAAACACCAGCTTCATCTTAGACAGTGCAAACAGCCAATGGCGACTATCTCCCGCCTTTGATTTAGCCTACAGCTATAAAAAAGAGTCCCCGTGGGTCAACGCACACCAAATGTCACTTAATGGCAAACGAGACAACTTTATACGAGAAGACCTCTTAACCGTTGGAATGCTAATCGGTAACTTCAAAAAAGAAGCCAAGCAGATCATTGAAGAGATCACCGATGTCGTCAGCCAATGGAATCGCTATGCTAAAAAAGCAGAAGTCTTCAAACCTTTAGCCAATGAAATCAAACAAAACCACCGTCTAACGTTATAAGGATAGGGAAAGCCATCAAGCCTTTTTGGGGAATGCAACGCGCCCGCATGAGATACGAGCTGCTCAGCGTGGTCAATACAGCGATGATCCTGCAAAACGAGATTTACAAGAAGAATCATTAGGGCATATGGCTGTTCAAAAATGGTTGCGGCAACAATCACCTAGTTTAGAGAAAATATTTACCCCTCGCCGCCAAAAACAGAGAGTGGCTAAGAGTGTTAAGTAATATAATCACTTAAGGAGTGTGTTTACTCAAAAGTCAGATCCTCCAAAGCATCACCTATTTCACCTTCTGGAGGCTCATCGTAAATAAGTGTCGTGGATGGATTCACATGCCCTGCAATCTTTTGGGCAACCTTGAGAGGTTTCTTTTGACTATGAATAATATGCGTAATGACCGAGCGGCGGCCGCTATGTGAA
>QNFJ01000299.1 GCA_003646305.1 Gammaproteobacteria bacterium
ATCACGATCAAAGTCGATCAAAATGGTGTTAAAACGGCAAATAGAGTGGAACAGTTCAGCCATATAATCATGTGGCTCAATCTGAATGGTGTAGGGGTTAAAAGTAATGCCGAGAGATTCAATAAAGTTTTTGGAAAAATTTTCCCAATCAAGTTCTGGATAGGCAGAAAGATGAGCATTAAAATTACCGACTGCACCATTTGCTTTGCCCAGTAAATCGACTTTAGAAATTTGCTGCCGCTGGCGCTGAAGACGAGCCGTTACATTGGCGAACTCTTTACCGACAGTTGTAGGAGAGGCGGTTTGGCCGTGTGTGCGAGAGAGCATTGGAATCGCAGCATACTGATGAGCAAGCCCTCTGATGGATTCAATAATCTCATCAACCTGTGGCAGGAAAACCTCATCACGACCCTCTTTAAGCATCAGCGCGTAAGAGAGGTTATTGATATCTTCAGAGGTGCAGGCAAAGTGGATAAACTCACTGACTTTAATCAACTCATCGTTACCAGCGATTTTTTCTTTAAGGAAATACTCAACTGCTTTCACATCGTGATTCGTCGTTCTCTCGATTTCTTTAACACGGGCCGCATCAGTTTCAGAAAAGTCAGAAACAATCGCATTCAAAACACGGTTTGCCTCGTCACTAAAAGGAGGAACCTCCGTGATCGCCGCCTCAGCAGCAAGCGCTTGCAACCAGCGAACTTCAACGGTAGTACGCGCGCGGATCAACCCGAATTCGCTAAAAATAGGGCGCAACGCATCCACTTTGCTCGCGTAACGGCCATCGATTGGAGAGAGAGCGGTTAAAGAAAAATCAGTCATTATTTACCTGCTTAAATATATAAATTGGCGTTAACAAGGGGGAGTAGGGGGCTCACAATGAGAACCGGGTAAGATTGCCTGTTTAGTCTCTGTGAGAAGTTCCTTAATGGGGTATTTTATAATGATAGGTGCCGCCGTGTCTTCCGCAGACCGATTACAAGCAACACAATTCCCACCATCTGGATCAAGTGGTAAGCGCCATTCTGGTCAAATATCCAGATAAAGGTGAATAAAATCGAGCCGCTGGCCTGAACACCCGCAGCAACAATGGTCACAAAGATCCCGGCAGCCATCCACCAGGCGCCCTTAAATTGTTCTCGGTAGCCCGCCCAAATATATCCACCTAGCGCAAAGAGCATGACCACTGCTTCGTAAATAATAAACGGCAGGAAACTATCAGGCTCAATCAAGGTAATACCGAAAAAGCCAACACTAATAAGGAGCATAACCGGTAATAGTCGCCGAGCGATCATCTTCCCCCAAAGATCATTCACAACGGCCACTAGAATAAATGCGACTAACAAACCCAACGAAAGATTAAGGGGATACCAAAGGAGCGTCTGAAGCACCGAGGAAATTTTGAAACCATGAGCGAAGGTGCCAAGAATGGCTGCCAGCCCCAGCAAGCCAAAAGCCCAAATCCAATAAGTGAATGTTCTTTGTCTTTTTTGTTCAAGTGAACAGAGATACATCGCGCTGGCAATCGCCATAACCGCTAAAATTGCATCTGTTATAGCGGTCGTTTTCTCTACATTATCTAAAATAAATTCCATTATTTATTATTCAGTTACAACAATTTCTTAGGGTGAGTTATTATACAAATTTAATTGACAGAGGCTCTGCTCATGGCTTTATGCCCATTTCAGCGTTACTCTTTTCCCAGAAATTAACTTAGCGATAAGGCCCACTGATTATGACACACTCAATTATTGATGATCTCTCATGGAGACGCACAACCAAAAAATATGATCGAACCAGGAAAGTTTCTCAGGAAGAACTGGATGTGCTTTTTGAGGCGATGCGCCTTTCTGCATCATCCATTAATTCACAGCCCTGGAAATTTATCGTCATTGAGAGTGATGCGGCAAAAGAACGCATGAACAAAACATTTGCACATAAATTTCAATTTAATCAGCCTCATGTCTTTGATAGCTCACAAATCATTCTGCTTGCCCACAATCCACATTACACACGTGAGGACTACGCAGAAGTCGTCGATAATGGCGTTAAAGATGGACGGACCAAGCCTGAAGAGCGAGAAAATGCCTTTGGTAGTTTTATATTTGCCGAACTGAATACTGACGATAGTGGAAACACAGCTCCTTGGGCAAAAGCGCAACTTTACATTGCACTTGGAAATGCACTGCACACTTTAGCGCGTCTCAAAATTGATTCCACACCTATGGAAGGGATTGATACTGATTTGGTCAACGCGGAATTCAAAGAAGAGCTTGATGGCTATCAGTGCGATGTAGCTTTAGCGATTGGGTATCGACATCCCGAGGAAGATTATAATTCGACACTTCCTAAATCACGACGCAGCTTAGAGAGTGTTTTAGTGCGTCTATAAGGAGAATTTGAAGCCAGCGAACTTGGCTAGTGGATGTTAAAGTCTGGAAAAGCTTCGCAATTACACTCTCCATTTAACATAAAATACATTATGCGCATATTTGCAGCAGGTAAAAATAGTGCCTTGCTGTTCTGGGTATTCGACAATATTGGGTGCTAATTGCTAATTGCTAATTGCTTATAAGTACACAATAACCCATTGATTTAAATATAATATAACCCTGTTTTTTGTTGGCTATTCAAACATTCACTTTGATATTTCTCATTTGTACTAACGTAGCACTAAATGATTTGGAAGGTTTCCCATCAAAGTCATATACGCCATGCATATTCAGGTGCATCCAAGCAATCACTGAACCACTGGCTTACACAACAAACTAAGCATGAGAGATTTCTGCCAGAGATGGATCAAGTTGTGCCGTGAAAGCGACTACTAAACTTGATTGAGCCACACTACTTAAAAGGGCTTAAAGGCCGTAAACCGATGCCGCTTGAAGTGATGCTGCGTATCTACTTTCTCCAGCAATGGTATGGCCTGTCAGACCCCGCTGCCGAAGAGAGTCTTTACGACATTGAATCGAT
>QNFJ01000300.1 GCA_003646305.1 Gammaproteobacteria bacterium
GGTGCCGTCATTACCGCTGCAAAACAACACCGTGAATCTTTGAAGAACCCACCTAAATCAGCGGGTGATTATATTGATACGTTAGCAGCTCAGGGCTTAGCCATATCAGCAAATCGGTTTCGTGAATTTATTGAGCTGATTTAAATAACATAACAACCAAAACTCAAAAACAGCTTCTAACCTTATTTCTGAACGAGCGGCCAAATAATGAATGGTCTCCTAACTCATGTCGTAACCGGCCAGCAATAACAGAGGGTGAAATATTCAACTCACGGGATAAGGACTCTATTGTGGCTGAGTCATATGGTTGTCTGCTTAACCAAACACCACTAGGGATAAAAGCTATTTGTGCTGCCGCATCCGCTTCTTTCTCTTTTATATCACTGCTTTCAGCATCCAAATCATCAATAAACCAAGTGTCAGAACCATCAAGATGCAATTGAATGTGAGCCAGCTCATGCATCAATGTAAACCAAAAATTGTCTAAGCGATCATAACGTAACGTCATCGCAATAACAGGGCTACCGATAGCATTAAGGCATACGGCCCCATCTAGGTAAGTTTTAGGTAGGTGGGGCTCAATAATTAGATGTATCCCATTACGGTTCAAATATTCTTTTGCAAGCAATGGTCCCTGTTTAGACCAAGAGAGCTGAGCAAGCTTTTGCATAAACTCATGAGTAACTGATCCCTGCTGGTATTGACTGGGCAACTGTTCCTCTTGAGCCTTTTGCAAAACACGTATTTGCCATGCCCACAAAGCATACTCATCTGTCTCTTTATCGCTAGAGCGCAAATGGGCACTGCTTCGCAGCAAGGTAGGCTGTAATGAAAAGCCACTCGGTACCATCGACAAAAAGTGGCTGACTTTTTCAGCCGCATACTCTTTTAGTTCATTGATTGTTCCAGAGAAACCTTCAAAATATCCCCGCTTACACATCTCAGAGAGCGGAAATGCTTGCCAGTCAATCTCACAATTATGAGCTGTCTTTTGCAAAGGATCTTGAATAAGAATATCTGTAGGTATCCCAAGCCCTGAGCTGAGCTTACGAATCATATTAATACTGAGAGGCCGTTTCCCATTAAGGACTTCAGATACTTTTGAAGCAGAACCAACATAAGGAACTAAGTCTTTTTGGTTAAGTCCTTGTTGGTCCATGCGGAATTTGATCGCCTCAATAGGTGTAGGGGCATCCATTGGAAAATACTCCTGCTCATAACGCTCAATCAATAGTGCTAACACGCCCAACTCATCATCTTCACTAGAATTTTCGGCAGGATTAAGATCCATAAGAAATTCAAGGCGTGTTAAGGCCTGTTTATGCTCGCCATCATTTTTTATAATTTTTATATGAGTCATCATTGCCTCCCTTAAAAATGCTTCTTACTGTATTCGGCATGCGTTCCAACCCACTCAACAAGGACGATGCCATTTTGATAGCGCATCTTTACAACCAAACGAAAGTGGTTGCCTTTTATATTGAAAATAACACGATTATTTGAAATTGGATCGGCACTTGGGTAGCGCTTTTTAACATCATGAGTTGTCTTCCAATTAGCATTTTCAGCTTCTGAGATCCATGCCTCTAATGCTTTTCTTGCAGAAGCATGCTTTGAATAAAAGGAAACTAATTTGTCACGATTTAAAACCTTCATAGCCTTCCTTGGGTCCCATATAGGGAACTATACTCTGTTTTCCCAAAAAGGGAAGAATAGTGAGGGTATCAATCAACAGGCCAATAAATTCTGACCAAAGGAATTAAGGCCCGCCCCTCTAAATCAAAACTTTCGTAGTGACTGACAATCAGGTCAGCGAGATCATCAAGGTCAACAAGTGTTAACGGGAAGGTGGAGCGCTCTGCTTCATAACGCGCTTCACGGGTAAAACCACCTGTACAGATAAATAAAACCTGAGTCACCTTCTCGCAGGGCACCAATAAAACCTCGGATTGAGGGAGCCTCCATCGAACCACTACGGTGTTTAATTTCTGCTTTAATTCTCGGTTAAGTGAGCCCGAGCCCATCAGGTGAAGCAATCACATCAACACCCCTGTCAGGCCCTTTAGGTGGGACTTTAGCTTTGTATCCCATTGCTCTAAGAATGCTTGCCACCAATTCCTCCATCTCTTATCTGTTTTGTCGCTACCGGGAAAAGCTGGCAGCTTATCGAGAGGCAAAAGTGATAAGGCCGTGATAGCGGTTAAGGTGAAAAGTGTCAGGATAACCCACTGTTTTTTGATCTGGACTAAAGCGGTTGTCATGTTGCTTAACGTACTCAAGGTTGAGAAATAAAACGGGTATTTATATAGCTGCACCATTGATCAGATTTTAGGGGTGGTATTGTGGCGTTGCCCCGAATTCCAAGCTTAAACTCAATAACAGATCGCCATTCAAGGCTTCCCATGTCTGGGCCATGGCCTTGGCCATCACCGGATGGAATTTGTTTCTCGACAAGGGCATACCATTCGTTTGAGCAACTGTGAGATTTAGTGCTATTCTCGCTCATGCCAGCACATCCATTTATTAGCATCATGAAAGAAGAGCAGGCAGTTAATGAGAGGAATTTTTTCATATCTATTTAAGCCAATCGAATCTTATCGTTAAAGATCAAGCTGGCTGACCCCTTGATTCTTATAGAAATCATCATTTATCGCATGTTGCTGCTCATAAACTTTGTAGCCTGACTCAACAAAATATACTTTTTTAAGCATGCTTCCAAAGGGACCACGTTTAATAGCATATTTATCTGTTACAACAACCTGTGGGATATATGCACTTACCCACCCATTTGGCAGCTCAAAAGATTTTTTCTCTTCCGATATTTTAAGTAACGCCTTCGGCTTTTTGATTTTCTTATCTTTAACCAACTGCACTTTTTCTTTCGCAATACGTTCCAGCAAGACGCTAGCCGGTTCATCTGTAGGGTCTTGCTCTACCAGCCTCCCA
>QNFJ01000301.1 GCA_003646305.1 Gammaproteobacteria bacterium
ATGGTAGCTACGGGTGCTACCGAATCAAGCTTATATCCATTTGTTTTATATCACTATACTTAAGTACAGCTCTATCTGTTGCCCCCATTGTTACCCCAAACAAACCCTTGGCTAATTCGTTAATCTAGGAGCCGAAAAATATCAGCCAAACTTAAATATTACACTACGTAATTGCTTCTTACTTTGCATCTGGCATTGGCATTGAGCTTCAGGGCTTTGAGTTGCCCCTATTCTAGTAAACACCTTCTAGCTTTGGCATTACCTCAATAAACTATCGATCGGCAATTGATAGGCAGGCATAAAATTTACTCTGTTTATTCATCATTGCGAACCTCCTAAACTACCCCAAAAGCCATTCAAATTAATCATCAAATAGACACTACTCATCAGTAAGAAGTTGTAGTTTTTGAGAATAAATGTCGTCACTGTAAGAATGATTGAAGAACAAAGAAACAGCCCAAACATAAAAGTTAAATCGGCTGATTGTTGCTCAATAGAAATGTAGAGTGATGCGGCAATCGCCATCAACACCCCAATCAGTTCAAACCCTTTCAAAAGCCTATTCGTCCACCAGTTTTTCTCGTCCAATTGTGCTGATCCTCGTTATCAATGCTAAATACTAAGCGTTGCTTTTGAGTAAAAATAGTCCATCTTAGTTGATGATAGTTGGCCGGTTGTTGAGAAAATTAACACCAGATTCTCACCGTAATAATAGACATATTGCTTAACCTCTCCCCACATATCAATCACCGGTTGTTGACGATAATGCTCTTTAATCTGTTCCTGAACAGGCTCCAGTTGATCGTTCAGTGGTTGCTCCCAAATCGCTTCATCAACAACCAAAAAGCGGTTACTTTGCAACGTGGCCAATATAAAGACAGGCTGACTGGTTCGCTTAAAACCGGTTTCAATAAAGATGTAAGGTTTAAATTCTGACTTTAGCTCTAATGTTGCCACCGGCAAACCATTCACAAACAGCACCAAATCAATACGCCACGCTTTCGCCTTTTTACCCGTAGCCGCTAATTCCTCCTCACTCGCCCAAGGGCTATAAACAAGCTCAGGAACAACCCGCAACCGATTTTATTGATAACGCGCCAGCGTATCTGAGTTTAAATCATGTTCGGGCTTAAATTGGCATAAACTAAAACGGGTGCCTCGGTCACGCAGCTCATGACGTAATACGCCCAAAGTGCCAAAGGTACGCATGGCTTTACTCGCCGCATTCGGATCAGCCTTATTAAGCTGTGATGCAACACGCTCCAGAAACTTACCTTCAGGGTTGCTGGGATAAAGCGCACAGAACTTTTGCCACTGTTCACCTTGGCTCTCTTTAACAAAGCCTAATAGATCCTCTGAATACAGAGCCAGCTCACGATTATAGTTTTCTGGCTTACCGACTAGCCAGCCGTTAGCGGCTAACTGGCGGATCACGTCATTTTGAAATGTTAGTTCGTTTTCCTTACCCATCGTCATTTATCCTTTTATTTAACCAACACTCACACCTGTGGTGCCAACTCAGGGAAATACCAAGGCTCTGCGTGTTCGGGAATTTCCCACCGTAAGGGTGATTTACTGCTGGTCTCGCTGAGTAAGCCTTCTGCTTTTAACTGGCTTAATAAACGCCTGGCACTACGTTCTGGCATTGCACATAGCTCAATCGCTTGAGCGCGACTGATTTCACCATAAATAAACGCCGTGTGCAGAATCAACCCCGCTATCGGTTTTAACGCCTCATCCATCGAAGCAACGCGGTGATCATTTCGGGCATTGATATAACCCTCTATTCGCCTTCTCAAATCGGGTAGTTTCAGCAAACCATTCATATAGTCCACTTGATCAATCGCTGTTTCCAACATATACCCACAAAAGCTCAGCAAGCCTTTTTCTGTTAACTGACCTCGCCCATCATAATCACCTTGTCGCGGCCGATCTGCCAGCGCCAACATTTTTTTATATTGACTACTCTTGTGCGCCAGACCACGGCTTAAGCACCAAACACCGTAACTATCCAAACCCGCAGCCTTAAGCGCAGCATCCGTTATTAAACGCCCCACTCTGCCATTACCGTCTAAAAATGGATGTATCCAGGCAAACCGATGATGAGCCGCCATAATGGCAATTAACCGCCTATCGCCTTTAAAGCGGTCTGACTGATAGGTTTCACAGTATTGTTGCATCAGCGCGGGTATCACTTCCGCAGCAGGTGAAACATGTGACCCCACTACCACTTTTTGATCGCGCCATTGTCCCGGTATAACCCTGCCAACAATCTCACCTTGGCTATTTTTTATATCCCATAAACTTTCAGGAATATTCAAATAAAACTGCCTGTGCACTTGCTGAATAAAATCTGGGCTAAATATCTGCCCTAAATCAAGCGATTGGTTTTGCAGCCACTCTTGCACCGCCATATGCCCTAAAGACTCTTCCTGCAAATCTCTTTTTGCAGGGTCTTCGCTGTACACCCCGTTTTGAGCCTCTCGTATCTCATGGGGCTGTGTGGCATTGCCTTCAATAAGGTTTGAATAGTATGAGTTAATCACCCTCATATACGCCTCAAGGGTGGATACTGTTTTATCCGTTAGCTGGCCCGATAGTCTTGCGGACTTTTGAGTTAAGCTCATCGCTAAATCAGGCAATACAGAAGTCTCCAGCGCCTTATCACTGGGTATAAATGGTGCAATATCAAATATAGACTGACTCATCGACTCTCCCTTACTCCGCAAGCATTAAGTGATTATTTGGCCGGTTTGATGGCCGGTTTAAATCTACATAACCCCAACAAATTAAACGTATTTAGCCGTTAATATAGCTTATTTTTATCTATTTTGGCCCCTTTGTTGGCCGGATAACGGCTAAGCCTGACATTACAACTCTCTTAAAAAGCCCATTAAGCCGCCTGCCAGTTTCTGACGTCAATTTTACCAGTAACTG
>QNFJ01000302.1 GCA_003646305.1 Gammaproteobacteria bacterium
CAGGCGAGGATAAGAGCCGAGTTTCCTGTGTTAACCCATCGTAAAAATAATTCTTAGACCACCAGATTTAGAGAGAAAATTATGTCAGAAAATATGCTTGAGTTAGCTCGTAACCAGATACTCACTGGTGTGGGGCTTGGTGATACCGATATTGAGCATGTTATGGCGAAAATGCTGGGTGCGCAGGTCGATCTGGCAGACATCTATCTGCAAAGTAGTCGTTATGAGTCCTGGTCATTGGAAGATGGGATTATTAAAGAGGGTGCCCACAGTATTGAGCAGGGTGTAGGCTTACGGGTGGTTTCTGGAGACAAAAGTGGTTTTGCCTGTAGTGAGGAAATCACCTTGCCGGGCCTCCTTGAGGCGGCGGGAAATGTTCGTGCAATTGCACGTTCAGGGAAATCGGCACAGAACAGATTGGCAAAAAGAGCTGAAATTCCTGCGCTTTACCCCTCTATCGACCCACTAAAATCGATACCTGAAAAGGAGAAAATTGCGTTACTGAAGAAAGTTGATGAAGAAACACGCAAATTAGACCAGCGGGTTGAGCAGGTGATGGTTAGCATGATTGGCGCTCATGACGTTATTCTGGTTGCGAATCAGGATGGCTCGATGCACGGTGACGTTCGACCTTTGGTGCGCATGAGTGTCTCGGTGATTGTTGAAGATAAAGGACGCCGTGAACAGGGGAGCAGTGGTGGTGGTGGGCGAACCGACTATCGTTTTTTCCTTGATGAAGATCGAGCACTCGAATATGGGCGTGAGGCGGTCAGGCAAGCGCTGGTTAACCTTGAGGCAATTGATGCTCCTGCAGGGAATATGACGGTTGTATTAGGTTCAGGCTGGCCGGGAATTTTGTTGCACGAGGCAATTGGACACGGCCTGGAAGGGGATTTTAACCGCAAAGGAACTTCTGCTTTCAGCGGGCGGGTTGGTGAGAAAATTGCCTCTGAGTTATGCACGATCGTTGATGATGGGACACTTTCTGGTCGTCGCGGCTCACTAAGTGTTGATGATGAAGGTGTGGTTTCACAAAATACCATGTTGATCGAGAAGGGGATTCTTAAAGGCTATATGCAGGATAAGATGAATGCTCAATTGATGGGCGTTGCGACAACCGGAAATGGTCGTCGAGAGTCTTATGCGTACCAACCACTTCCCCGTATGACCAATACCTATATGCTGCCAGGGCAACACGAGCATGATGAGATTATAGCTTCGGTGAAGAAGGGGCTTTATGCACATAACTTTGGCGGCGGGCAAGTTGATATCACTTCAGGGAAGTTTGTCTTCTCAGCCAGCGAGGCGTACCTGATTGAAAATGGGAAAATCACCCGCCCTGTTAAAGGCGCAACATTGATCGGTAATGGTCCAGATGTGCTGACTCGAGTTTCGATGGTAGGGAATAACCTGGAACTTGATGGTGGTGTCGGTACTTGTGGGAAAGATGGACAAAGTGTGCCTGTAGGCGTTGGTCAGCCAACGATCAAAATAGATGGGCTGACCGTAGGCGGTACAAAAGGGTAGCGCTGGGGAATCTCAATTTACAGCTTGGTCGGGCTCTGGTTTGACCTGCAGTTAATCAGAGACGCTTGGCATTTTTTCAGGTCATTATGACTTTCAGATTAATCAAAGATTAAATAGATTATGGATTCAACAGACGTTACAGAGAAAACCGAACGACTGAAAGAGGTTGTTTCAGCTTTAATTTCTGAAGCAGGGCAGCTAGGTGCCAGCGCAGCCGAGGCAGGAATGAGCATGGAGCAGGGCCTGTCGGTGACGGCCCGTCTGGGTGAGGTTGAAACGGTTGAGCGTCATCAGGAGCAAGGTTTAGGGCTGACGGTTTACTTTGGGCAGCGAAAAGGTTCTGCGAGCACCACCGATTTTAGCCCGGATGCGATTCGAGAGACCGCAGAAGCGGCTTGCAGAATTGCAAAGCTGGCGAGTGAAGATAAGTTCTCGGGCCTTCCAGATGCCTCATTATTGGCTACGGGGAAGCTACCCGATTTAAATCTTTATCACCCCTGGGATGTTGATGCAGAACAGGCAATAGAACTGGCGATTGAATGCGAGGAGAGCGCTCGCTCGTATGATGCAGAAATTAGCAACTCTGAAGGCGCGACGGTGAGTCGACATCAAAGCATCAGGGTTCTTGGAAATAGTCTGGGGCTGCTGCAAGGATACCCTGCAACAAGGCATAGCGTGAGTTGTTCTGTGATTGGGCAAAGAGGCGATAGCATGCAGCGTGATTACTGGTATTCGGTTGCCAGAGATGCCCTTGACCTTGAAGTGGCTGTGGATATTGGTCGTAAAGCAGCAGAAAGGACGGTTAGCCGGCTCGGTGCGAGATCAATTAGCACGCGCAACAGCCCTGTTTTATATTCAGCGGAAGCAGCCGCATCGCTGATCCGTAATTTTTTAGGCGGCATCAGCGGTGGGAATCTGTATAGAAAGTCTTCCTTCCTGTTAGATAGCCTGGGTAAACAGGTTTTTCCAGATTTTATCCGAATTCATGAACAGCCATTTTTACCAAAAGGATTGGGCAGCGCCACTTTTGACGGCGAAGGCGTTGCATTAAGAGCGCGTGATATTGTTAACGAAGGCGTTGTGCGCTCTTATCTTCTGAGCAGCTATTCAGCGCGAAAACTTGGCATGGAAACCACGGGTAATGCAGGTGGTGTGCATAACTTGACAGTGGAGCCTGGAGAGCAAGATCTGTCCGATCTGCTGGCGAGTATGGGCAGTGGACTTCTGGTTACAGAGTTAATGGGACAAGGGGTCAATATGGTGACCGGTGATTATTCCAGAGGGGCTTCAGGATTCTGGGTTGAAAATGGTGAAATTCAGTTCCCTGTCGAGGAGATCACTATTGCCGGTAATCTGAGCGATATGCTGAAAAATATTGTCGCGGTTGGCAAAGA
>QNFJ01000303.1 GCA_003646305.1 Gammaproteobacteria bacterium
AGACAGAATTTAAAAATGGTGTGATGCATGGAAAGCACATTTCCTGGTATTTATCAGGCCAGCCTGCGGTTGAGACAGAGTGTGTTGAGGGTGATTATCATGGTGCATTTTGTGCTTGGTGGAAAAATGGCCAGAAACGTGAAGAAGGTCAATATTGCAAAGGCGAGCGCTCTGGTCAATTTCGTTACTGGAATGAGCTAGGTGATGAAATTACCGAGCTTTAAGGTAAACCTCGTATTCGGGGCTGGTTAACTTCTTCATAAAGGCAACCAGATCATTCTTTTCCTGTTCAGTCAGTTTTAGGGGGAATATTGCCGGATCTAGGAAGCGGTTCTTTTCACCCCCTTTATCGTAATAGTCAACAACCTCTCTAAGGGTTTTAAGACTACCATCGTGCATATAGGGTGCGGTAAGTGCGATGTTGCGAAGTGTTGGTGTTTTAAACTTGCCGGTATCATTAATCAGGCCGGTGACATTAAAGCGGCCAAGCTCAGATTTTTGGCTATCCGTCAGAATCAAAGTCTGCTTTGCGGCAAGTATGTTCGGCAAAATCTTATCAAGCGCACCAAATCCGATACCAATATTGTAAAAACGATTATCTGTAAATAGCGCGTGATCCCAGCTAATCTCATGGCAATTAGCGCAATTTCCTTTTCTTCTAAAAATTCTTAAACCGCGTGCCTCGCTTTCGTTTAGCACCTTCCGGTTGCTTTGAAAAAAGTACTGATCAAAAGGCGAATTGCCGGAGATAAGTGTCCGTTCATAGCTGGCAAGCGCTTTGGCTACATGGGTCGTGGTGATCTTTTCAGCGGTTACACTAAAAACATCGAGGAATGATTTTAGATAATCGAAATCTTGCTGAATAACAGCCAGTATTTGTTCCGGGTTTGTTAGGCCGTGCTCAATAGGGTTTGTGATAGGGTCTAGCGATTGTTGCTCCAGACTTTCTCGGCGGCCATCATGAAAAAAAGAGGTGTAGTAAGCGGCATTGACAACAGTCGGAGCATTTCTATTTCCGGTTAGCCCTTTAATGCCTTTGGCATGGGGTAGTCCATCAGTGAAGGCTTTGCTCGTTTGGTGGCAGCTTGCACAGCTAATTGTTCCATCAGCGCTAAATCTGGGGTCATTAAAAAGCTTCTGGCCCAGAGCAATTTTCTCCGCCGTTTGTGGGTTGTTATCGGGTATCGGGAGAGGGGGTAGCCCTGCGATTGTCTGTGCAGAGCTAATATTTGTGAAAAGCAGGATAAGGAAGGTGGTGACTATTTTTTTCATAGTATAAAACCTAAAAAAAATATCTGCGGTGACGTGTGCCACCGCAGATATTGAGGAAGAGAGAAGGGGGAACTCTCTATTACCAACCAAGGTAAATTAGTCTTGCTCAGGCATATCCTGAACGATGAGTACGTAAGGTTCGCCTAGTGGCAACTCATCATGAGGTTTTTTGAAATAGATCACTTTGCCGTATGTTGCGTTGATTGCAGGCAATAGTTTTGCACCTTCTTCTGCGGTCAGATCTGGGAAGGTTGCATGGGCTCTAGGAACCTCAACTTCATGAAAATGCCAGTATTTCTTTTCTTCATCAGATAGCGTGTTGAAGACGGCTGTTGGGATGATGTACTCAAAACCCATAGGTTTATCCTGATCTTTCATGCCTGTGTGAAACATCAGGCAGATCAGTGTTCCATCGTCGTAAGCTTTACAATGGTGATGAACGATAGTCTGTAAAAGTGGATCGTGAATAGAGTGTGTGTCGGGTTTCATATGGCGAATGGCCTGAATATGCAGGTCATTGAATCCCAGGTGATTTGGATACTCTTTCTGACGAGGATTCATGGTCTCGTTGTACTGCTTTTCAGCTTTAGTTGCTGCTGTGTGCTCGTGGACAGCTGCTACTGCAGTTCCCGCTGTAAGGGTAAAAAGGCCGCTAACCAGCAGCAAAGTTTTTACTAATTTCATAACTATCTCCAGAAAAGTGATTTTAGCTTTGGCCAGTGAGGTCACTGGTTGAGCTTTAAATTTGTTTTTATTTTGAGCAGGTCTTTCTAGATGATTTGTGTCAGCTAGAACCCCTATTCCCTACTGCAATGATCGGGTAATATACAGAGCATTAGTAAATAAGTAAACACTAAAGTACTAATTATTTTTAAAGGTGGTTAAAGAGGTATGGAGAGACGTTAGAATTGCGTTGTACAGGGAGGGGTATTAATATTTTCGAGAAGGCGGCTTCTGTTCCGCCTTCTCGACGCTGTTAATCTCAGCAGACGTTTGTGTCTTTGACGATATCATTTCCACTTTCAGCCCAGGCTTTAAAGCCACCAGCCAGAGAAAGTGGTTTTTGGTAGCCCAGCTTTAGCATCGTTTCGGCCGCCAGAGCTGAGCGTCCACCAACCTGGCAGTAAACTAAAATATCGGCATCTTGCTGCCCTTCAAAAGTGGGGTGACCATTAATTTTGAACTCTAGTAGGCCGCGTGGAAGGTTAATTGCATTTGGAAGATGGCCTTGAGCAAATTCTCCTGGTTCGCGTACATCGAGAATAAGTGTGCTGGAAAGCATTTTAACGCCATCTTCAGTAGAGACTTCGGTAATTTGTTCTTTAGCTTTTGCGACGAGATCCATTGCGGTAAGCGCCATAATAAGTTGCTCCTAAGGTTTTTAAAGTCGAAATATTAGCAAATCATTATGAATTTATAAAGTGATGCCGACTATCCAGTATTTACCTTAATTATATGGGATGGGCTGTCAAATTTGGGTTGGGTAGAGAAATTAACGATGATTTTTGGTATACTGACAGGCTAATGGCCGTTAGATTTACGATGCGTTTATTAAAGTGGGTTGCCCCCCGGCCATATTGAAGCACGTTAAACATCCCCACCCCGATCCCTTGAATAAAGTTGAGCGGGATTGGCCCGAGAT
>QNFJ01000304.1 GCA_003646305.1 Gammaproteobacteria bacterium
ACAACAACAATCATTTATTATTATTTTCGATAGCTTTCTGGAATTGCATCCCAACCGCTTTTAACTTCAATCAATAACGCGGTGACCTCATCTAAAATAGCGCTGTCATTCTTGCTATTAGCTTCAATCAAACGGCGGCTCATATAGTCATACAAATCATCCAGATTTTGCGCAATTTCTCCGCCTTTTTCAAGATCGAGACTATCACGAAGACCATCAACAATTGAGCTTGCCCAGCTAATATTTTTCCCTTTTGCTGCTAACTCATTCCTTTCGATATTTCCTCTGGCAAAAGCAATTTTACCGAGGGCTCCTTCCATCAACATCTGGATAAGCCGATGAGGTGAGGCATAATTAACCTCGGAGCTTGTCGCCTCTCGGCCATAAGTGTTTATTGCCTGTCTATTTGTAGAAACTTGCATATCTCTCTCCCAATAAATCTACTTAAACTACTTGTTTGAGTTATTCAGCAATGAAAGTTGCTGAGTTAAAAAAGCACCCGTCGAGCTTAGATTACTGACCAGCGCGTCAAGTGCAGTAAATTTTGCACGAATCCTTGTCTCAATCAGCTCCAGCCGAAGTTCCAGCCGAAATTTGTCATCATCAATTCTATCGGAGCGAACCTTTAACCCGTCCTCTCTCGCATCAATTAAGCCATTGGCTGCCAGAAATCCATCTGCAACCGTCTCAAACCGGGCGGCAAACCCTTCTCCTGCGGCCGAAAAAAGCGCTGTAAATGAGTTAAAGTCCGTATCAAGCGCTGCTGCCAGATCGGTATCATCTACTTTCAGCTTCCCCTCTTTATCCAGCGACACACCCACTTCCACCAGATAGCTAAAATTCGAACCGGTAACACCCGCTCCTGAAGAGAGTACAGATAAAAGCTGATTTTCCATGCTCAAGAGTGTGCTGTCAGCTTCAAGGTGACCCGATCTTTGTGTATCGATTTCATCACGCAAATCATTAAATGCATCTGCAAACGCATTAACAGCTTCTTTTATTTTTTCATCATCACGAGCTATATTGAGCGATGATGATCCTACTTTTTCAAGATTGACTGTTACCCCTTCAATCGCACCGGCAATAGTATTGGAGGTACTTGTTACAGCAAATCCATCGATCGTCAACGTCGCATCCACGGCTGCAGTCACTTGAGATAAGTTAGTTACCCCACCACCAACATCGTAGGCAAGCGCAGAAAGCCCTGAAGCATCAGTGTCTGTACCAACACTGTCTCCACTCACTGTTAACGTCAGTGCGTTTGTCGTCCCTTCATCATCCGAGCTAAAAATCAGGCGGCTGCCCGCATTATCGGTAATGATCGTTGCCGTAACCCCCGTATTATCTGATGCGCTATTAACCGCATCACGAATGCCCGATAACGTATTGTTTGTTCCATCAATCGTGACTGCAAAGGAGTCTGTCCCCACAGAAAGTGTTAACGCACCCTCCCCAACGACTGTGCTGTTGATATCAGCATAGGCAGCAGAAGCCAGCTTATGTTTTTCGGCCAATGCAGTAACATTAATATTGTAACTTCCTGCTACGGCTGTATTACCCGCTGTAGCAGTCAGTACATTTTCGTCAGATGATTCAGGCGCAAAGACCTGAAATTTACTCAGACTACCCAACTCACTCATCGCCGTCTGAAAACTTGAGACTTTACTCTTCAGTTGTCCATAAGCACTGATTTGAGCTTCTATAAAAGACTGTTTCCGGTTAAGAGCATTCAAAGGCTGACGTTCAATCGCCATCAGCTGGCTAACGATGTTATTTACATCGAGACCCGAACCAATTCCTGGAGCTTGAATAGTTGCCATAACGTTACCTTCTGTTCTTACCTAATATTTAAACCGAAGCAAATACCAGACCAATTTACGCCTTGGCTTCCAGTAATAACCCAGAAAACTCTTCGAGTGCTTGTGAAACGGCCAGCAATTTCTCTGATGGTATCTGCCTGATTAACTCATCGGTAGACAAATCAGTCACTCTGATAACCGTTTTGCCGCTTTCCTCATCAACACTAAAATGAAGTTTTCGATCCAGATTCTGGACATAATCATTAATCTGGGTAACCGCCACCTCTATCTCTTCGTTAATTGGCGTCTCTTCCTTCTCCACTAACGGCAACGATATGCCGCTAGCGGCAACTTTAACCTCTTCCTTACCGGCAGGGTTCACGGAAAAAACCTGGCGAGACTCATCCGGTTTCTTAGGCGCACTATACGCCTGAGCTGCCTGAGTGAACTGATTAGCTGTTATTGGGTTAGTCATAATAAACCTCCCATCTCTATTTGAGTCTGAGCAGCCTGAGAAATAAAACTCTCAAGCCGCTCATTTCTCAAATTAGCCCAGCAGTGAAAGTGCCGCTTGAGGGAGTGCATTAGCCTGAGCAACAATCGAAACACCCGCCTGTTGCAGGATCTGCGCTCGTGTCAACGAAGCTGTTTCCGCAGCAAAATCCGCATCCTGAATTCGGCTACGTGCCGCAGTCAAGTTTTCAGAATAGTTTTGCAGGTTAGAGACAACCGCTTCAAAGCGGTTTTGAACCGCACCATACGTTGCTCTCTCACCATTAGCTGTATCAATATCCCCACCTAAAGTCGTTAATGCAGCCTGCGCTGCAGCTGTTGAAGAAACATCAACCGTGCCGGTATTAGTCAGGGAAGCATTATATGCACTAATCGATGTCAAATCGGAAGCTACAACGTCGATCTGATTATCTGCAGTCCCATTTGCTCCAACCTGAAACGTAAGCGTACCACCTGTTCCATCGAGCAATTTCGCCCCATTAAATTCTGATGTTTGGACAATTCGTGAAATCTCCTGAGTAAGCTGATCGACCTCAAGCTGCAGACCCGCTGCGTTACCCACTGTCGCATTCGAAGCTTGCACCGCAATCTCACG
>QNFJ01000305.1 GCA_003646305.1 Gammaproteobacteria bacterium
CCTTTCTTGCCATCCATCATGCCGCAGCCTTTCTTCTTGCCTCCGCCGCCACCGTGATCCATGCCGCCCATCTTGCCGCCACCGTGATCCATGCCACCCATCTTGCCGCCACCGTGATCCATGCCGGCCATCTTGCCGCCACCATGATCCATGCCGGCCATTTTGGATGGGTTGTCTCCAGCAATAGGCATTTCTTCTTGTGTAATGGGTGCCGCAAGAACAGGTGCTACAGCGAAAGAGAGGAGTGCTGTGAGGATGACAGGTGTTATTTTTAGTTTCATGTTGGTATCTCGAATATTAGTTGTTGTTAATCCGGTTTGATACTACAAGCCTTGGGTTACTAGCACAAGTGGCTTTTGGTCGCCTGCCCGTTAAAAGCCGTGATAGCTGGTAATAGCAGAGTATTAAGCTGATCTACTGGCATCTTTCAGGTCGGGTTGTCACAAAGCTGTAATACTATTACGATTAAATCTCTTCCTCTAAAAAACTTTAAACTGGTTGATGTATGGAAATAAAGGTTCTGGTTGTTGAAGATGAAGAGGCTATCCGTGAAATGCTCGAACTGGCGTTGTGCCAGAGTGGTTTTGCCGTTGAGTTAGCGGCTGATGTTGGAGAAGCTGAGATTCTACTGGACAAGTCTGTTCCAGACATCATTTTGCTCGACTGGATGCTGCCGGGAGTGAGTGGCATAGACTGGGCGCGACGGCTAAAGAAAGATGAGCTTTATGCTGAAATTCCGATTATCTTGTTGACGGCTCGTGGAGCGGAAGAGGATAAGGTCAAAGGGCTCGATTCGGGTGCCGATGATTACGTCACCAAGCCATTCTCTCCCAAAGAACTTTCCGCAAGAATCAGGGCAGTGCTAAGGCGAGCAGGGAGTCTCGCGGGGCAGTCAACGATGGAGATGGCCGGGCTACGGCTTGACTCAGAGCAACACCGTTTTTCTATTGAGGGTACTACGGTAGAATTAAGCCCAACGGAGTACCGACTGATGGAGTTTTTTATGAGCCATCCGCAGCGGGTTTATAGTCGTAATCAACTATTAGATCAAGTCTGGGGGCGCTCCACATTTATTGAGGATAGAACGGTGGATGTGCATATTCGACGCTTGCGAAAAATCCTCATCAGACATGGCCGAGATGAATTAATCCAGACTGTACGAGGTTTTGGTTACCGGTTCTCAGAGAAACCCTGATGCACCAATCCTCTTCAAGTCGAGAGATTTACCGAGCGGGCGGTCTGCTTTTGCTCTCTTTTTTGTTGGGTTCTCTGATCGGTTATCCATACGAGAGTACGCTTCTTTTTTTAATTGTCTTTCTTGGCTTTCAGTTCTACCAGTCATTCCGTTTGGAGCGTTGGCTGAGAGATGGTTCGAAGGGAGCTGGCCCTACATCATCTGGAATCTGGGGTGATATTTATTATCACCTCTACCGACGGAGAAAGCAGGATAAAAAAAGAAAGAAAAGGCTGGCTGGCTTTTTAAATCAATTCAAAAAACTGACGGAAGCACTACCTGATGCAGCGATTGTTCTCTCCGTAGATAATGATATTGAATGGTTTAATAAGGCAGCAGAAAGGGTGCTGGGTTTAAAGCGAAACGATAGAGGTGAGCATGTTGTTAATTTTCTTCGTCATCCCGATTTTTCTGCCTATTTATACAATCAGGATTATTCATCACAAATTACAATTCCATCACCTGTCGATGGTGGGCGAGAGCTAGGAATTCGGATTGTCAGTTATGGTGCAGGGCAGAGGTTATTATTAGCGCAAGATGTCAGTGAGCTTAAGCAATTAGAGAAGATGCGAAACGATTTTGTGGCTAACGTTTCGCACGAGTTAAAAACCCCCCTGACGGTTCTCAGAGGTTATCTCGAGTTGATGGAGTCGGGTGATTCACCTAAAGAATTTGAGAAGCCGATAAAAAGGATGGGTGAACAGGTTGTCAGAATGCGTTCGTTAGTCGATGACCTACTATTGATTGCTCGCCTGGAGTCAGAAAAACTCAATGATGGCAGTCATGAATTTGTGAATATTCCCTCTCTGCTAGGGGGAATCTGTACAGCAGCAAAGCGGCTTGATGGCTGCCCAGAGCTGGTTTTGGAGTTGCATAGTGACAGTGGCCTATATGGTGACGCAAAAGAGCTTGAAAGTGCCTTCAGTAACTTGATAATGAACGCGGTCAGATATACCCCGGTAGATGGCAAAATAACCGTACGTTGGTCAGAGAGTGAGCAGGGTGGCTGTCTGGCTGTGGAAGACAGTGGAGAGGGGATTGCAGCGAGGCATATTCCTTTCCTAACGAAGCGCTTTTACCGTGTTGATCGGGGTCGCTCTCGTGAGCAGGGTGGAACCGGTTTAGGACTCTCTATCGTCAAGTATGTACTGTCCCGGCACCAAGCAGAGCTAAAAATAGAGAGTACACCGGGTAAAGGAAGTCGGTTCAGCTGCCATTTTCCTCAACAACGAATGGTTGAGGTCGACAATAAGGTTGTCACATTCCTGTCATAAAATATTCATATCTTTGTCACTCAGCAGCGGCATAGTACGCCTCGGTCTTACCTTATTTTATTTAAGTTTGGAGTTTTATAGATGAAGCAAAGAAAATTATTAGTAGCGCTGGGGTTTGCAGTAAGCACTCTCGTCGCGGGTAATGTGGTTGCAGCAGCAAAGGTTGATGCGGTGATTGCTCCTTATCAAAAAGCGAGTGGTGTTTCTGGAAACCTCTCTAGTGTCGGCTCTGACACGCTTGCAAACCTGATGACACTTTGGGCGGAAGGTTTCAAGCGTGAGTATCCAAACGTTAATATTCAGATCCAGGCAGCAGGCTCTTCAACAGCGCCACCTGCGTTGTCAGAAGGAACATCAAATATCGGCCCAATGAGTCGTAAGATGAAGAAGAA
>QNFJ01000306.1 GCA_003646305.1 Gammaproteobacteria bacterium
AATCACGACATAGGTTCTCTGCTTCAATGGCTAACTGATTTTTTTGCGATACTTCTATTTCACTTGCTTTATGCGTGCTAATTGCTGGCACCGCATCACTATCAGTCAAGTTAGCCTGACTTAATAAGGCAATAAAGGCATCTTCCATCTCAGGTTTTGAGGCATGTATCTCACTAATCTCTTGTTCTGATAATAAAGACTACCTGCTTAATCGCGGTCCCTTCTTCCTGCCCTTCAACAAATACCCGCAGCAACACACCCACGGCTTCAACCTGCTGGAATGTTGATTTGAGTTGCGACAAAGCCGCCGCTTGAGGCCGAGCAACTAGCTCAATTAACGTGCCAGAAACTTTTGCAATGATTTGATCAGGCTCACCTTCAGCAATCACTTTTCCATCGTACATTAAAGAAAGCTGTTGAAAACGGGTGGCTTCATCCATATACGCTGTAGAAACCAGCGCAGAAATATTTTGTTCTCGTAATAAGGCAGTTAATATAGCCCAGAAATCACGGCGTGATACGGGATCAACGCCCGTCGTCGGCTCATCTAAAATAATTAGCTCGGGTTCATGAATTAAGGTGCAGACCAGCCCCAGTTTTTGCTTCATACCACCTGATAACAACTTCATTGGCCGATCAGTAAATTTATCTAAGCGAGTCATTGCCAATAACTTACGCTTTCGGCTCATGAGCTGTTCGCGAGATACTTCACGCAGTTGGGCAAAAAAATTGATATTTTCCTCTACCGATAGTTCTCCGTACAGGTTTTGTCCCAGACCTTGCGGCATAAACCCGATTCGCCCTTTAATTGATTCGGCACTAGCTTCCGAAGAGATCATGGTGCCAAACACTTCGATGCTACCACTATCGTAGGTCAGTATCCCCGAGATCGCTTTCATCAATGAGCTTTTACCCGCTCCATCAGGACCGATTAAGCCGTATATTTCACCCTTCTGAATTGCAAAACTCACCCCCTCCACTGCGGTTTGTTTACGATAACGCTTATGGAAGTTTTGGACCTTAACGACCGAATCAGACTGAATAGGCGTCACCAACGTGGCTTCTCCCACTCAATGCCCTCCTTCCAACGAATTACCGCATCAGCGGGTAATCCAGGCGTTAGTTGATGATCCGGATTCTCCGCTAAATACAATTTGACCGCATATACCAACTTAACGCGCTCATCAGGCGTCTGCACCTCTTTCGGCGTAAATTCAGCCCGGGAAGCAATATAGCGTATTGTTGCGGGAAAAGGTCTGTCAGGAAAGGCATCGATATAAATACGAGCAACTAAGCCAAGTCGTACTTTACCTATCTGATTTCCAGGGACATAAACTTTCAAATAAAGACGATCCAGGTCGACAATATCAAACAGCGGGCTACCTGCCGCGACCACTTCACCCTCGTCTACAATCCGTGTTGTGATAATGCCTTTCGCTGGCGCACGAATAATCAGATCATCTTGAATGCTTTTCACTTCTTGTAAAACTGCTTTAGCCACACTACATCGCGCTTTAGACGCATTTAAACGGTCTTTGTCTACCTCCCAAGCAACTATTGCCCGCTCAGTTTCCTGCTTGCTAGCTGTATTATTTTTTAACAGATTTTGCAGCCGACTTTTATCGCGTCGACTTTGTAATTCAGATGCTTCAGCCGCACTGCACTCTGCATCGGCTGCAACAACCCCACTTTTGGCTTGTAATACTTTTGCATTTATTTGACCACTGTCTAGTTTCGCAAGTACCTGCCCCATCTTAACTTCATCACCTTCACGGGCTTTCAGCTCAATAATTTTGCCTGCTATTTTTCCAGCTACCGTGTAATGGTCGCCTTCAATACGGCCATTCGCCTGAATAAGTCCCTCGGGCAGAGGTGTCACACGGAAAAAGCTCCACCAGACAGCAAAAAGAGCAATTACCACTATCACAACACCGGTTAAAGTCGTTATTCTCTTCATTAAATCATTCATCATTTCCTCTTAATTTATAGCTCACCAATTGCCCGATTCTGTCAAAGCCGCATCAAAAAATTCATTTGAATGATTAAATTGGCTTATCGTTCGCAAGTTTTCTGCATCCAACACTTCGGTATTAGTGGAGAGCCCATTCCCATAACAATCACAATTTACCCGTAAATTCTCTTCAGCCTGCTCAATACTTTTCTCTGCCACATCACCCCCTGCTCAATCAGTTTCTCTGTAATCATCAGATACATATTTTAGAGTAAACTTTCTTGACCCAAAGCACCACCGATACCGGAAGTTGATGGCACACGATTCGACATGTACATCGACAGCAATCTCGTCGCCCTTCCTCAGCGTCACGTCTTCAACCAGAAGGGCCACCATACGCTTGCGTTCAATCGCTTCCGTACACGGGTCCTGCCACACACGCGGGAAGTCCTTCGCCAAGGCCATAATCTGTATGCGAGCGTCTTCGGCAAGCAAGTTCTCGTCGGTCTCGCGTTGCCGTTCATTGTCCTGCTGTAGGCCGTCCAGCCTCCGCAGTTGTTCATTCCAGTCCGCTTCCAAAGCATCTGCCACCAGTCGATTGTCGGTTATCGTCAATAGGTAGCAGTATTGCTTATTTCCCAGCAGGAATTGGCCCTTGTAATCAGCACACCACGAGGCGTTGGAAGATTGGGCACAGCTGAGGTGTGCCCCCTTAGCTTTGTGCCGTCTACGCTTACGGCGCTTTACTAGGCCATGCTTATCCAGAATCGCATGGATGGTACCCGGAGCCAGGGGCTTGATTGCTGGATGCACCTTGATCAGCTTATCGCGGATCTTGGGTGCTCCCGAGGTCATGCGCTCTCGCTTGATCCTGAGGATGGCTTTCTCCACTTTAAATGGCGTTTTGTTGGGGTGGCGATAGGGGCTTCGAGCTTGGTCCTCTAAT
>QNFJ01000307.1 GCA_003646305.1 Gammaproteobacteria bacterium
GTGATTTAACCAACCGTTTAGCTTAGTCTACCCAAAACTCAGAGATAAAAAAAACAGGAAATAGATTTTGATTCACAAACCCTCTCGCTTAAACCTGCTCATAAAATCTAATCAGCAAAACCTACTAAAAGGTGGACTGAAAGGAATAGAGAAAGAGAGTCTTCGCATCACTTCTGATAATCAGATTTCTCAACGACCTCACCCAGCTAAACTTGGTTCTGCACTGACCCACTCATCGATTACAACCGACTATTCAGAAGCACTACTAGAATTCATCACTCCCCCCTTTGCAGAGGTAGATGAAGCGTTTAACTATATGAAAGAGCTTCACAAATTCACCTACGAGAAGATTGGAGATGAACTCCTTTGGGCTGCCAGCATGCCTTGTGGAATTTCTGGCGATGAGAGCATTCCGGTCGCCCAATATGGCAGCTCAAATATTGGCCGGATGAAGTATGTCTACCGACAAGGGCTCGGACACCGTTATGGGCGAGCGATGCAGGTGATCTCTGGAATTCATTATAACTACTCTGCCCCAGAGGCTTTATGGCCTGTTTTGCACGATCTTGAAGGCTCAAATCAATCACTCGATGACTTTCGAGACACCAGTTACTTCGGTATGATTCGTAATTTGCAGCATAACGGCTGGCTTCTTCTTTATCTATTCGGAGCCTCTCCAGCGCTGTGCAAATCTTTTCTTAAAAGCCATCCTGACAACCAAGATGTCGCGCTAGCAGAATTCGACCCATACACACTTTACAAGCCACATGCCACCTCTTTGCGGATGAGTGATATCGGCTATAAAAATAGCAATCAGGCCACCCTCAATGTCTCCTACAATAACTTATCCGAGTATGTCACTTGCCTAGCCCAGGCTATCGGAATGCCATGGTCTGGTTATGAGAATATAGGCGTACAGGTTGGTGGAGAATATCGTCAGCTCAACAATAATCTTCTGCAGATTGAAAACGAGTACTACAGTACCGTGCGCCCAAAACAGATCGCCCTCTCGGGGGAAAAACCAACACTCGCCTTAAAAAAGCGCGGAGTCAAATATGTAGAGATTCGCTCACTCGACATCAATCCTAACGACCCAGTTGGCATGAGCAGCAAGCAGCTTCGGTTTGTTGAAGCCTTTGCGCTCTATTGCTTACTAACCGAAAGCCCGGAGCGCAACTTAAAAGAAAAGAATGCCTTTAATTTCAACCTCTCCAGAACCGCCCGTCGCGGCAGAAAAGAAAACCTTCAACTCGACTCCTGCAATGGGGAAGTTGAGCTAAAGCAATGGGCTTCTCAACTTTTAGATGCCATGCAACCTATATGTGAAATTCTTGATCATGGTGAAAGTGAACCACGCTATCAACAGGCATTGGCTCAACAGGCAGAGCGTGTCGCAAGTCCAGAGACAACGCCCTCTGCGCAGGTGCTTGAAGAGATGCGAAAAGAAAGGGAACCATTCGGCTGCTACGCTATGCGCAAATCACAACAACAGAAAGAATACTTCCAAACATTCAAACTAAATAGTGCCCGGAAAAATGAGCTTGAGAGCGAGGCACTAAAGTCGCTTGATGCTCAGCGATTGTTAGAAAAGGAAGAGCAAATACCTTTTGAACAATTTTTAGGCGACTACTTTGCTCAAAAGTAAACCCGGCTCAGCAACAACCTCTCGTGGCTAGAAAAGTCGCCCATACCCCAACTAACATAATAATGGGGTTTCTGGGAGTTGGTAAAACAACTGCGATATTGAGCTTACTTGAACAAAAACCGGCGACCGAGAACTGGGCCATCCTGGTCAATGAATTTGGCCAGATTGGTATGGACGGCACGCTCTTTAAAGCGCATGGCATCAGTGTTAAAGAAATCCCTGGCGGCTGCCTTTGTTGCGCTGTTGGGCTGCCTTTTCAAGTTGCTGTTAACCGGCTTTTATCAGAAGTTCGGCCCGACCGGCTACTGATTGAACCGACTGGACTCGGCCACCCCAAACGCACCATCGACATGCTTACAGAGGGTCCTTTTCAATCCGTAATAGACCTTCGAGCCTCAATCTGCCTTGTTGACCCAAGCAAACTGAAAGAATCCCGTTATACATCGCACGAAAGTTTTGTCGACCAGATTGCGCTCGCCGATGTTGTAGTCGCTAACAAAATGGACATTACTAGCGCACATTCAATCAAGCTATTTAACAACTGGATTAGTCAGAGCAATCCCACCAAAACAGTTAGCGCGCAGACAACTCAAGGTCAGCTTGACATCAATTGGCTTAACTTACCTCGAAATCCAAATAGGCATCCGGCCTTCCCCAAAGCTCATAGCCACCAAAGCCGCAATAATGTAAATACAACCGGCTACAAAAGCTTCAGCCACATTTTTTCCGAGCAAAGCCTTTTTAACTACGGGAACCTATCAACACTACTCAGCGAACTTAAAGTGGAAAGGGTCAAAGGTATTTTTTCAACCGATGAAGGTTGGTTTATTTTTAATGCAGTCGATGGCAACACAACAATCAACTCCTCCTTACCCTCGACCACCAGCAAAGTTGAAATAATCGACTCAAAACCTATTCAAACGGCACTTCTCGATCTATTTAAGCGCTGTTTAATTAAAAGGCCCAGTTCAGCTCTTTAACGGGCTTCTTGCCCATCTAATCTTCTTCTATGAAAGGATTCTTTTCCCTAAAAGTCGCCGCAGCCATTGCAACAGACAACAAAATAATTGAATTGAAGAATACCGGAACAATCACAAAATAATAACCCAGCTCATGTACCGTAGCACCACCAATCACCGCTGTGACCGCTGTGGCTCCACCAGGAGGATGCATGCTGCGGGTAAAATGCATGGCAAGCATTGATAAACAGGTGGCCGTTGCGGCGGCAACGACAGGA
>QNFJ01000308.1 GCA_003646305.1 Gammaproteobacteria bacterium
GTCGTCGGTTTGATTATGTATGGCCGCCGAGTGATTGAAACCGTTGGCTCAGGAATTACAGAATTAACCCCTAGCCGAGGCTTTGCGGCGACACTTGCGGCGGCAACAACGGTTGTGCTGGCCTCAAGTACCGGTTTGCCTATTTCAACAACGCATACTTTGGTGGGTGCGGTTTTGGGTGTCGGTCTAGCGAGAGGAATCGGCTCATTAGACTTAGGGGTTGTTAGAACGATCTTTATGTCTTGGGTAATTACGCTACCTGCTGGCGCAGCGCTGTCGATTATCTTCTTCTTTACCCTTAAAGCAATCTTCGGAGGATAAAATGCAAGCAAGTGAAATTGTAGAGCTTGTCCAAGCAAAAATCGGTGGAGCTGAGGTGGTTGTCGAAGGGGAAGGCTGTAGCTTCTCCGTTGCGGTTACAAGTGATGTCTTTGAAGGGCTTTCTCGTGTTGATCAGCAGAAAAAGGTATTAGCGGCCGTTACCGAGCAGATTGCCAGTGGTGAGCTGCATGCGATTACGGTTAAGACCTTCACGAAAAGCAGTTCTTAAAAGGAACTGAAGTGGCTTTATTCAGTCGTTAGATTAACCGAGAAGCCCCTTATGAAAACGTCATTCTTATATTGAGAGTGGCGTTTTTTTTGCCTAACTGGAGGCGGTAAAAAAGAAGCATACCGAGAGCAATAAATATTATGGCTAAATAGCTGACTGAAACGATCATTCTCCTCACCTCATGTCTGATTTTTTAGCTACCATGCTCTAGCTTTGTTCCGGCAGGATGACAGCTGTGAGTAATCTTTATGAAGAGACTGGCAATATAAAATGGTACTGAGGTAACGATTTGGACGAGACTCTTTTTAATGCCTTAAAGGCAGGCGATACGGTGATTACTGCCAATAAGCGGTTATCACTATATTTGACAACTCAGTATGCCGAAATGCAGCTGACAGAAGACTGTGAGATTTGGGATAGTGTTGATATCTTGCCGTGGTCGAGTTGGACAGAAAGAGCCTTCTTTCAGCTTGATGAGGTCTCTGAACTAGCACTTTTAGATAGCAACCAAGAGCAGTTTGTTTGGGAGCAGATCATCAGTCGCTCAAAGGCGGGATCTCACCTTATGCAGCAGGCAGCTACGGCTCGGCTTGCCAGAAAAGCATGGCAAATGGTTCAGCAGTGGCGCTTGCCATCATTTGATGAGTTGGCCGCTGAAAATGATGAAGCAGCCGCCTTTTCAGAATGGACGAAGCAGTTCCAACATTTTTGTGGTGAAAAACAGTTTGTTGACCGAACAATATTAGTCGATAAGCTGATTGAATCCATACAGTCTAAATCGAGCAGCCATTTTCCTTCTGCAATTTGGTTGGCCGGTTTTGATGAATTTCTGCCTCAGCAAGAGCAACTGTTTGAGGCGCTTAAAGCAGAAGGCTGTGAGATTAATTTTCTACCCTTTCCGGCTCTTGAGAGTGAGGTCTTGGTTCACCCCTGTTTGGACAGTGATGAGGAGATTACCCTCGCTGCACAGTGGGCAAGAAGGCAGATAGAAGAAAATGGTGAGGCAAGAATAGCGATTGTTTTGCCCAACCCCGCACAACAGAGAGAGCCGCTTATACGGCTGTTTAACGAGGTTTTCTACCCCGACCTGTTATTGCCCGGTTCTGCTCCCGAGGCGGTTGTTTTTAACCTCTCAATGGGGCGTGCTTTACCTGACTATCCGTTGGTCTCTACCGCACTACGACTGCTCGCTTTTTTGAAAGGAAAGCAACCGATTGGAGAGGTGGGTAGTTTACTCCGTTGCCCCTTTTTGGCGGCAAGTGAGCAAGAGCTGTCGCAACGTGCTGCGCTGGATCGTCAGTTGCGCCAAAATGGTGAGCTTTCCATTTCACTTAAACGTTTAACTCAGTTATCAAAAAAGAGTTGTCCTCGCTTGGCTGAGGGGCTTGAACGCTTTACTGAGCTAGCTTCAGCGTTGCCCTCCCGCGCCACTCCAAGTGATTGGATGAACCACTTTTCTGAACTGTTACTCAGAATGGGTTGGCCGGGAGAGCGTTCACTTGATAGTGATGAGTATCAGACCGTAGAGGCTTTTAAAGGGTTGATGCAGTCGGTAGCGCTAATCGACCGGATTCACTCAACGATGGATCGTAGTAGCGCACTTGGGCGACTCAGTCAGATAGCGGGCGAGACACTTTTTCAGTCAGAATCAAAAGCTTCACCGATTCAGATTATGGGGCCACTTGAAGTGGCGGGAGAGCAGTTTGATTGTTTGTGGTTAATGGGCGTGCATGATGGGGTCTGGCCACCAGTGGCGCACCCAAATCCTTTTATTCCCGCAGTAGTGCAGCGAGCACACGGGGTTTCTCATGCCTCTGCGCAACGTGAGTTTGATTACACGGAGAAGGTGACTCAGCGATTGCTGGGGGCGGCAAAAGAGGTTCATATTAGTTATCCGCAGCGAGAAGGGGAGCTTGGGTTAAGAGCCAGCGCTTTTTTCTCGGCCTACACAGAAAGCCCGCTATCGGTAGAGAAAAACGCTTATAGCCAGCTACTTTTTGGTTCAGGAAAACTAGAGTTAATTTATGATGACAAGGCCCCTTCTCTGCAAGAGGGAGAACTCATTAGAGGGGGAGCAGGCCACTTTAAAGCACAGGCAGCGTGCCCTTTTCAGGCCTTTGCCCGTTACCGACTTTCAGCGCGAGAGCTACAAGAGGCAGAGGCGGGGCTTGATGCGATGGAGCGCGGTTCACTGATTCACCTTGCGCTGGAAAAGCTCTGGGAGAGGTTGCAGTCTCAGCAACAGTTTCTAGCACTGGAGACCGATGCCTTGGCTAAGGTTGTTAAGCAAGCCGCAGCAGATGCGGTTGGTTTTTTTGCGCAGCGGCA
>QNFJ01000309.1 GCA_003646305.1 Gammaproteobacteria bacterium
AGACAGACAGGGGAAAATGGCCCGCACGGAATACCAACTCAACTTAAAAGATGCCTTGATCGTTGGCTGTTTTCAAATGCTTGCATTGATTCCCGGGACATCACGTTCAGGCATTACCATCGCCGGGGCGTTGCTGCTTGGTTTGACCCGAGAAGCGGCCGCTCGTTTCTCATTCTTACTTTCCGTACCGGTTATTTTCCTGGCAGGAAGTGTCAAAACAATCGATTTAATGCGGGGGGAAGATGAGGTATTGTGGGGTGATCTGGCTGGTGGCGTTTTGCTTTCAGCTTTGAGCGCCTATCTCTGTATTGATCTCTTTCTGCGATTTGTAAACAAAGTAGGCATGTTGCCCTTTGTTATCTATAGACTTATTTTAGGAGTGGGGCTTTTTGTGGTGTTTGGTTATCAGTTGAGTTGAGAGCTCCACCATAATTTGTCAAATTTCCATATATATTTTCAGTCGTGCCTCAGCTGCCGAGCGATTGGTGATGGTTAGGTTCAGTTCAAATCACATCACTATTTCCCAGAAAGCAAAGTGAAATGATTGTTTGTTCGATTTTTTCTGAATCGGAAGAAACTTTTGTCCTGTAAGGAGATTGAGATGTTCAGAATCGTGATGCAAACGATATTTTTTTTATTGACACTGTCGTTAAGTGTCAGCAATGCAGCTAGCATGGATTTAAAGGAAAAAGACGAAACTCCTTCCAGTATGCTGCGGCAAACACTCTATTATGGTGGCGACATTATCACTATGGACGGTGATAAACCGACTTATGTCGAGGCCGTTATTGAACGCGAAGGTAAAATTATTTATACCGGTAGCAAAGCCGGTGCGGTCAACAACTTTGTCGGGGAAACCATTGACGCCGACTTAAAAGGTAAAACCATGTTGCCGGGGTTTGTTGATCCACACGGTCATTTCATGTCGGCGGTGTTGATGGTCACACAAGTCAATGTTGCCTCTCCTCCCATGGGAAGCGTTACAGATATTGCTTCCACGATAAAAAAGCTTCAAGACTTTAAAGCAGTAAAAAGCATCAAAGACGGCGAATGGATTGTTGGCTGGGGTTACGATCAGGATTTACTGGCTGAAAAACGCCACATTACAAAACTGGATTTAGATAAAGCGTTTCCAAACAACAAAGTCTTGATTATCCACGTCTCTATGCATGGTGGCGTACTAAATTCCAAAGCACTCGAGTGGGCGGGGTTGGATGAAAACTCAAAAACCCCTGAAGGGGGAGTCATTGCTCGTTTAGCTGGCAGCAATGAGCCGGCCGGGTTGGTGATGGAAATGGCCTATATGCCGGTATTCGGTAAATTACCACAACCATCGGAAGATGGAATGATGGAATTAATGGAGTCGGCACAAATGATGTACGCCAGCAATGGTTATACCCATGCAGTCGAAGGGTTCACTCATATTAAAGATATGAATACCTTAAAAAGAGCCGCTAGGGAAAACAGGCTTTTTATCGATATTGCCTCGTTACCGGGTTTTACCGAAATGGATGAATGGCTAAACAACCCTGATTATAAATTTGGAGAATACAATAACCATTTAAAATTTCAGGGTGGTAAATTCACACTCGATGGTTCACCTCAAGGTTTGACGGCCTATATGGCAAATCCATATCTTGTTCCTGGGCCAAATGGAGAAAAAGACTGGGTTGGGAATACATCTATTCCGAGAGATGAATTGGCGAGGCTGGCTAAAGTGATGGTTGATAATGATGTTCAGATTATGTTCCATGCCAATGGTGATGGCGCTATTGACGATGCGATCTTTGCTATTGAACAGGCTGGTATTACTGCAGAGCAAGACAAGAGACCGGTTATTATCCACTCTCAATTTCAAAAACTGGAACATTTATCAAAATATGTAGAAATCGGCATCACACCAACCTATTTTACTAATCACACTTTCTATTGGGGTGATGTACATATTAAGAATGTGGGTGCGGAGAAAGCCTCTTTTATTAGTCCTATCAAAGCGGCCAATGAACATGGGCTAGTCACATCAAATCACACAGATTACAACGTTACACTGCTGGATCCCTTCTTTGTTATGTGGACGTCTATGAAAAGAGAGACAAGAAGTGGCAAGATTCTCGGAGGAGATCAAACAATCGATGCGTATGCTGCACTACAAACACTTACAACAGGCCCTGCGTACCAGTTTTTTGAAGAAAGCAGAAAGGGGATGATTAAGGAGGGAATGCTTGCTGATTTTGTAATCCTGGATAAAAACCCTCTAAAGGTCAGCGATGTAGATGCCATTCGTGAAGTCACGGTTATGGAAACAATTAAGGAAGGCCGCACCATTTATAAAAAAGATAATTGATCACTTGAATGTTATTCAGGGGAAGCCAAGAGTTATGCGTTAGTTTATGATCATCTTTTATCATTATCAGAGTTAAAAATGAGGCGCGAATGGCAAGAGCATCTGCACGACACATTTTGGTGAAAACTAAAGAAGAGGCTGAGAAATTAAAGCGGCAGTTGGCGGGTGGCGCTGATTTTGCGAACCTGGCTAAAAAGAAATCGCTTTGCAGTTCAGCAAAGAGAGGGGGTGATCTCGGTGAGTTTGCTCCCGGTAAGATGCTGAAGGCGTTTGATAATGTGGTTTTCAAAAAGCCACTACTGACGGTGCATGGCCCCGTTAAAACAAAGTTTGGCTATCATCTGATTGAGACTATTTATCGCACTTAGCCACCTCGTTTCAAGCTAGTCGTATTGCAGCGGCTTAGTTTCGGGTTTAGGTGGTCGCTTCTTTTTCTAACAGTGCCAACCGGGCACGTTCTGCTTTTGAAATATACTTAGGTTTATGACTGGGGTTGAGTTTGGCCCTGGCTTTCTTGA
>QNFJ01000310.1 GCA_003646305.1 Gammaproteobacteria bacterium
TCACGAATTTCATCATCCGTAAAAGTACAAAAAACAACCGGCTTTACCCCCTCACTTTGAAAGCAGCGGTTAATCTGCTCTTTAGCCTCTTCGGCTTTTTCCTTCGAATTTAAAAAAGGCAAAACCACTCGTTTAAATTTACTCCCATTAAATTGAGTTAAAAGGCTCTGTCCCAGCGTTTCCGCTGTAATACCAGTCTGATCAGAAACAAAAAAAATCGTACGTCTATCCACGGAAAATTACTCTTGAAGGGTTAAATAAATTAGAATTACACACCTATGCCCATCAGAACTCATTTGAGCAAGGGCTAACCAAGCGTTTAAGTTACTACAGAGGTTATAAAGTTGAAAGATTACGTTATCTGGTTAAAAGAATCAGGCATGGATGATGTCGAAACAGTTGGCGGTAAAAACGCCTCGCTCGGCGAAATGATCAGCAATCTCTCATCCCTTGGTGTTGATGTTCCTGGCGGATTTGCCACAACTGCTCACGCATTTAGAGAGTTTCTATCTCAGAGCGGCCTATCTGACAAAATTAATTCAAAACTGACTAGCCTCGATGTCGATGATGTTAATGAGCTGGCAAAAGCGGGCAGTGAAATCAGGCAATGGGTAAACGACACGCCTCTCCCGGAAAAACTTCAGCAGGCGATCACAGCGGCTTTTAAGCAGATGACCGAAGAGGCGGGTGGCGACTTTTCTGTTGCTGTTCGCTCATCTGCCACCGCAGAGGATCTTCCGGATGCCTCTTTTGCTGGACAGCAAGAGACCTATTTAAATGTAAATGGCCTCGATGAAGTACTGCAAAAAATTAAACTGGTCTTCGCCTCACTATTCAATGATCGTGCTATCTCTTATCGCGTCCATCAAGGCTTTGAGCACAGCGGCGTTGCGCTCTCTGCTGGTATTCAGAGAATGGTCCGTAGTGACCTTGCTTCTAGCGGCGTGATGTTCACACTCGATACAGAATCTGGTTTTAGAGATGCTGTTTTCATCACCTCAAGTTTTGGGCTGGGTGAAATGGTCGTTCAAGGGGCCGTAAACCCTGATGAGATCTATCTCCACAAACCCACATTAGCCGCAGGTCGCCCTGCAATTCTCCGTAAGACGCTGGGGCACAAAGCGATCAAAATGGTTTATGACGCTGATCCCAATGCTGATCACGCTGTAAAAGTGATCGATACTAGCGATGCCGAAAAACAGCAATTCTCCATCACCAATGAAGAAGCAGAAGAGCTCGCACGCATCGCTGTTACCATTGAAAAACACTACCAGCGCCCTATGGATATCGAATGGGCAAAAGATGGTAACGATAGCAAGCTGTATATCGTTCAGGCGCGCCCTGAAACTGTACAAAGCCAGTCCAGGCAAGAAATTGAACGCTACGAATTACAATCAACCGGTAAAATTCTTGTAGAGGGCCGAAGCATTGGCCATCGAATCGGCTCTGGCCCTGCCAAACTGATCAACGATATTTCACAGATGGATCGCGTTCAACCAGGTGATGTTCTTGTCACTGATATGACCGACCCTGACTGGGAGCCGATTATGAAACGTGCTTCTGCAATCGTCACCAATCGTGGTGGGCGCACTTGTCATGCGGCAATTATCGCGCGTGAACTGGGTATTCCTGCCGTTGTTGGCTGTAACGATGCAACCGATAAAATAAACGAAGGCGATGCGATCACCGTCTCCTGTGCAGAAGGTGATACCGGTTTTATCTATGAAGGGCTGATTGATTTTGAGATCAAAAAGATCAGCCTCGAAAAAATGCCCGAGCTGCCTCTGAAAGTGATGATGAACGTGGGCAACCCTGACCGAGCATTCGATTTTGCCGCGATCCCTAATGAAGGAGTCGGTTTGGCACGACTGGAATTTATCATTAACAGGATGATTGGCATTCACCCCAAAGCACTGCTTGAATTTGATGATCAAACTGAACTGCTCAAAAAAATTATCCGCAAACGCATCGCCGGCTACCCTGATCCTGTCAGCTTTTATGTTGACCGGTTAGCTGAGGGAATTGCCACGCTGGGAGCCGCCTTCTCGCCCAAGACCGTTATCGTCAGAATGTCTGATTTTAAATCCAACGAGTATTCAAACCTGATCGGCGGTGAACGTTACGAGCCTGAAGAAGAGAATCCAATGCTCGGTTTTAGAGGAGCCGCACGTTATATTTCTGAATCTTTCAGAGATTGCTTTGAACTTGAGTGCAAAGCCATGCGTAAGGTGCGCGATGAAATGGGGCTAACCAATGTCTGGATTATGATTCCATTTGTCCGCACTGTTGATGAGGCGCGCCAAGTCATCGAATTGCTCGCAGAAAATGGCTTAGAGCGCGGTAAAAATGGGCTCAAACTCATTATGATGTGCGAGCTTCCCTCTAACGCCCTCCTCGCTGAAGAGTTTCTCGAATATTTTGATGGCTTTTCAATCGGCTCAAACGACCTAACTCAACTAACATTAGGGTTAGATCGTGACTCTGCACTGATTGCTGATAAATTTGATGAGCGTAACCCAGCGGTTAAAAAGCTCCTGCACATGGCGATTCAAGCTTGCCGCAAACAGGGCAAATATGTAGGCATCTGTGGCCAGGGGCCATCAGATCACCCGGACCTTGCAAAATGGCTACTTGAAGAGGGAATCTCCAGCGTCTCTTTAAATCCAGATAGTGTTATTGAAACCTGGATGTTTATGGCTGGAGAGACTGTAGAAGGGTAAACAGTAAGGCAGCAGCATAAGCCGGTTAGCCCTCAATAATATCGAGAGCTAACCGGATTTTTTGTTATTAGGGCTTTAAAACAGCCTCACTTGCACCCATCTATTCAAAGACGATTCTTAATTTCTGCCCCA
>QNFJ01000311.1 GCA_003646305.1 Gammaproteobacteria bacterium
ATCAATACCGATGAGCATCCCCATCAACATCTCGGCACTTTTATCGGGATAGCTAAAATGGGCGAGCCCGTTAGCATCTGCCTGCTGTAAGCAGTTTGATAAGCAGTTTAGCGTTGCGAGAGGGCCGCTATGATAAATCCGAGAGACTGATTCGGTTGTTATTTCTGGTGCACTTGAGAGGGCGCGTATAAACCCCAAATGATCATCACTTAATAGAAAGGAGAGTAGGTCAATGCCGAATTGGGTGAGTGCCTGTTGTAAGTCTTGTGAGTCGCTGGGGTTGATGCTGATGGCAGATGAAATGTTTTTGGCCTGAAGTTGAACGGTGGCATCGATGAGCGCCTCTCGTGTGGGGTAGCGAGAGTAGATGGTCATCTTTGAAACTTTTGCTTTACGGGCAACAGCATCAATCGAAAAAGATTGAGGATTTTTCGTAAACAAGAGCGCACGAACGGCATTTAGAATAGCTTCATCCTTGCGATGATCAACGGGGCGTCCGGCACGGCTGTGGTTTGGCATATACGATTCCAAGTGATTAATGTACTATCTAGTCCAATAATATATTTATCAGGCTTTAAGTGCTATAGAGGTTATAGATTAATGATACGACATTCTCTTTTTAGTGTGTGGGTGGTTCTGCTCTTTTCTGTATCTGCTCAAGCAGAAAGTTTAATCGAAATTTATGGTGAGGCGTTAAAAAGTGACCCAGAGCTTGCTGCTGCAGAAGCAAAGCGAGATTCTGTTTTGGAATTAAAGCCTCAGAGCATCGCACTTTTGCTTCCAAGTTTAACGGCCTCAGCAGGGGCAAATCATATTAAACAGCATCGAAAGTCTTCACCATTTGGGAGTAGTGTCGGTACGGAAATTTATGACCAAAATAGTTTCTCGTTGGATCTTATTCAGCCTGTCTACCATCATGATTACTGGGTAAAGCTGAGTCAGGCAGATAGTTTTGTTGCGCAAGCGGAAGCCGAGTATCTGGCCGCACGGCAGGCGTTGATTTTTAGAAGCGCACAAAGCTACTTTGCGGTTCTTTCAGCGTAAGATGAGCTGTTGTTCGCCACTGCTGAGAAAGAAGCCATTTCACGCCAACTTGAGCAGGCAAAAGAGCGCTTCGAGGTGGGGCTGATTGCGATCACTGATGTACATGATGCCCAAGCCGGTTTTGACCAAGCAAGAGCAGGAGAGATCCTTGCAATCAATGAGGTGGATAATAGTTGGGAAGCACTTCATGTAATCATCAACCGAAGGCCTTCTGATCTTGCGCCACTTACAGAGAAAATACCGCTTGAACAGCCGGAACCAATGGATATTGAAAGTTGGCGGACGGCGGCCTTAAAAGGCAATCTTGAGCTTGTTGCGGCGCGAGCGGGAACGAAAGCGACCCAAAAAAATATCTCTGTGCAGCGTTCAGGTCATTTACCTACGCTAGATATTGTCGGCTCAGTCGCTTTAAATGATACAAACCAAAGTATCGGGTCACGAACCGATACCCGCACCGATACCCGCACCATTGGCCTACAGTTAAATGTCCCTATTTTTGAAGGAGGCGCAGTTAATTCACGGGCGCGTCAAGCGCAGCATAATTTTCAAGAAGCACAGAGGAATCAGGATAAAACCTTGCGTTCAGTCGTGCGGCGGGTCAAAGACTCATTCCGAGGAGTACTCACCAGTATCAGTCAGGTAAAAGCACTACATGCAGCGATGATCTCTTCTGAGAGCGCACTTGAAGCAACAGAAGCTGGGGTTGAAGTCGGGACACGAACGATGGTTGATGTTCTTGCTGAACAGAGGAACCTATTTAGAGCAAAGCGGGACTATTCGCGTGCTCGTTATGATTACATTCTTAATGGTCTAAAGCTCAAACAGGCAGCAGGTAGTTTGATGCGAGAAGATATTGATACGGTGAGTCAACTGCTGCTACACCACTCGTAATGGTTGTGAAAAACAGAATTAAAAAAGAGAGACACAGAATGAATAATAGGCATAACAAGAAAGTCACCTTTGCAATAATGGCTTTATTATCTTTTTCGCTCCCTTCGCTGGCAGAAAAACCATCTGGCCAGCCCGCAATGCCGGTACCGAAAGCAGATTTCTTTGTGATTAATAAACCTCAAAACAGACCGGTAAAATTAAAATACCCCGCCCAGCTTAACGCGTTTGGAAAAGTCACGGTGGTTGCAAGGGTGGCAGGTGTTTTGGAAGAAAAGCACTTCATAGAAGGGCAAGTGGTAAAGAAAGGCGACCTACTCTATTCCATTGAAGATAATATCTACCAAGCGAGAGTCAATGTTGCAAAAGCTAAGCTGAAAATCAATGAAGCAGCGCTTGAAAAGACAGAAAGAAGCTGGAAGCGAGTTAAAAACCTCTTTAATAGAAAGACCGTTAGTGAAGAGTTGAAAGACACCGCACTTTCAGAGTATAAGCAGGCAAGTGCTGGAATTTCTTTGGCGAAAGCTAATTTGAGGCAGGCTCAGATTGATCTTGACTATACAAAAGTCAGAGCGCCGATCAGTGGCGTGATCGGTTTGAAGAAAGTTGATCTAGGTGACTATGTTGGGGCAAACCCGCCAACAAAGTTGATTCAGATCACTCAAAATAGTCAGCTCTATGCTGAGTTTTCCATGCCTTTTCGTGATTATGGCAATATTATGAGTGGCTTATGGGCAATGCCAGAGAGCGGTAAGGTAGTGGTTGAACTGGAAGTAGAAAACAAGATGAGCAGCCTGAAAGGTGAACTCGACTTTACGGATGTGAATATTGATAGGCTGACCTCTACCGTTAAAATGAGAGCACGTATTGATAACAGCCAGCATACAGTTATGGCGGGTGGCTTTGTTCGCGTTA
>QNFJ01000312.1 GCA_003646305.1 Gammaproteobacteria bacterium
GTACAGGCGCCAGCGCAGGGTGGGCGCTCGGTGATGAGTCACTAACGCTGGTTTGGTGTTTCTTAACAATTTGAGATTCAAAACGACCCGGTACGGTCACGCGGCGTATCAAGCTCAATACAGCCTTCACTGGTTTTAAGCGTTTTTTTGGACTTGCTATTCTTGCGGTTGGGCAGGACATCATTAGCTATATGACTCTCCAACTCAGCCTCTAATGCCGCCTCGGTAAGCTGTTTGACCAATGGTGCTAGGATGCCGTCTTTGCCACTCATGGGTAGCCCTGATTGAAGGGCTTTCAGGGTCTCGTTAAAATCAAATCTCTCGTTCATAATCAATTCTTCTTGCAGCAGTATGCTGTAAATTAAAGAATTGACACAGAATTTTTAATGCTCCCAAAATAGAACTATCGGGTTCTCGCCTCAATGGTCAGCTTCTGTTTATCAGCAGCATCCTGAAGCAGCCTCTCAACAACTTTTGCTTCTCCCATCATTTTCCCCTCTGCACATCAAGTAGTGGCACCTTAAGGATTGATTTTTCATCCACCTTATCTTTCTCATTAGAACAAGCTGTTAGTCAAAAAATAATTTCTATCGAAAGATGGTAAGCAACTCTTATCATTGTGTTTCCAGCTCTGCGCCCACTTCAAAAGGAATCTTCACAATATCATCATCTGAGAAAATCTCCTCACCGATCAGGACATAAAGTGCATAGTGGCCTGGTTTATCAAAAGCAACGTTAGTTTCAAAGACGCCCAGTGCCGAAATCTCTTGTGCTCCTTCTGAAATCACTTTTTTTACCACAAGTGTTTTTCCTGAAGATTTTTCGGTATCAATCTCAACAAATTTCATTGCAACCGGCATTTCTCGAACATCTTTGTCCATCAAGTCAATGGTGACAAAGGTGGGGCCAACATCGGGTAGTTTTTGACAGAATGGGCGAAAGTAATTAATCCCCGGTTTTTTAACTTCCGGATTCTGATAGGCCGTAAAGTGAACCATATAGAAATCACTGGTATAGAGGCATTCCATACCATTACCACTAGTTTGCGCCTCAATTCCCGCCTCAGCTTCAGGCTCGGATGAAGAGCAACCCGACAGAGCAATTAGTAACAACACAGCTGCAGCTGTACCTAATTTAAATAGCCCTTCTTTAATCATCTATTTTTCCCCTACATAAAATGTATATTTTCCTGTAACAACATGCCCATCGGAAGATTCTGTCCGATAACGCACATAGTGTTTACCTTCTGAAAGCGGATTAACACTCGCGATAAAGCAGGATTTCTCGTCAATCTCGCCTTCTTTCATATCTTTCTTATCCATTCGTTTACCTTTAGCTGTAATCACCGCTAGGGTATGGAATTTTTCACCAACTATTTCGTTGAAACAGACTTGAACTTTTTCGGGTCCCGCCAAAAGTACAGCCTCCTTTTCAGGCTCACTCGATGTCATAATCGCGTGTGAAAATGCAGGTGATGCCAAGCTTGTTAGCATTAAACCCAGAATAATATTGACGGCTCTCTTCATTACTTCACCTTCCGGTTAATCTGTTTAACTTTGGTTGTTTTCAGTCTCTTTTTGCCCATTTTATCCAAGTCTGTCCAAAAAAGCCGGAAATTATCGCCCGATTCAGTAACTCTCGGATAGGCAAATCCTTCACTCGACATGGACAACTTTTTTACGGAATCGTTCTTATCTTTGAGCGTCAACTGAATAATATTTCCTTGCGCTGACTGACTATCCCATGCAATCAGAATATTCCCTGCCTGACTGGCAAGATCAACGTGCTGGCCCTCTCCTCCTGACAGGGAATATTGATATTGCCAACTAGCGCCTTGGTCACTAGATAGCAGGTAATGTAATCCAGCGATCTTTTCTTTACCTGTCCAGACAACACCGTGAAGCCTGCCATCAACCGACTGCGTTAACGCGCCGCCCTGGTGTGGACAGCCAATAAAGTCCCAATTGAACGCGCCGACTCTAACACTGGGTTGCCACCTGTTGCTGTCGAGGTCTCGTGTCACCAACTTCATATCTCGTGGCCCCTCATCTCGATAGAGCGCGTGAAGCTTCGTGTCTGTGAGTGTGGTTGAAACCCAGCAGCAAGTGCAAAGTCCCGTCTCTATTGTTTCATCAGCACCCCATTCAACACCATTCGAAGAGTGGGCATATCGCAAACCCTGGGTATTACCCTCTTCCTCTCGATCGTCTAACCAGAAAAAATGGAAACCTTTTTCATCCGCCGCCAGGCTAAAATAACCCTGGTTTTGCATCAGATCACCTTTGGCTGGGCTTTCAACCCTACGCCAGTTCTGCCCTCTATCAGTTGAAACAGCCAGTTGAGCCGCCCCCCATCCGGGAAGCTCACTCTGACCTTTCCAAACCATGAGCAATTTATCCTGGCTCGCAGCAATCTGGATATCATTCCCCTGTTTTGAATTAGACTTCCCGCTGGCCACTTTTAACGGCGTACTCCAATGTCCACCACCATCCTCTGAGTAGAGATAGTAACGTGATGCATCTGTATCAACGGCAAGGTGGATTTTATTATCTGAACCAACAAAAACATCAAAGCTGGTAACCGCACCTAAATCATCAAACTGGCTCGTTTCACCAGGGAATGTTAAAACGCGCTCTTCTTTATGCTCGAACTTATCTTGGCTACAACCATTTTGTATAACGAGGGCAAAAACGATAAGCAGATATCTGTAGGTAAGTCGTCTTCTCATGCTGAAAGCCCTTCAAGCAAACCAATCCGCTCGATGAACCAATAAAAACCGACTAAAGCAATAAGCCATGAAGCTGGCCGCTGCACCTGGAAAAATAATCGATTGTCTCCACCAC
>QNFJ01000313.1 GCA_003646305.1 Gammaproteobacteria bacterium
AGTTCTATTGGGGATCTTCGTGACATCGGTTAATGCCGGGCATCATAGAGAAAATCACGTGGTAGAAACGGTTGAAATTGCTGCCTCTCCTGCGGAAGTGTGGGCTGCTGCCAGGGACTTTGGGAACTTCCATGGTTGGCATCCTGCCGCTCAAAGTTCGACTAATGACAATGATAACAACATTGGCAGTGTTCGTGTCCTTAATCTGGGTGGCCCAACCATAACCGAAAAACTCATGAGTTTTAGTGACGACACGATGAGTTTTACTTACCAGATTATCAAGGTTGATCCTGCCGTGCTGCCGGTTCAAAACTATGTCTCATGGTTTGCGGTAAAAGCAAATGAAGCGGGTGGCTCCACGGTTACCTGGATGGGTGACTTTGGTACGGTTGGCGAGGCAAACCCTGAGGATGTCAAAAAAGGTGTTAGCGGTATCTACCGAGCCGGTCTTGATAATCTCAAAAATATGCTTGAGAGTGCTAATGAGAATTTGGACGAAAGCTCTGCTGAGTAGTTAAGGACAGTGCACTGAACAGTTTTGAGGCGGCTTACTGGCCGCCTTTCTATTTTAAGTAACAGATAACAGGAGAATAAGGTGGCAGAAACAGTTGATGAATTAACGGTCAGTTACTCAGAGGGTGATCTTGAGACAGTTAAAGAGCTCGATAAAATTGTCCTGACAAAAGGCGCATGGGCGACGATTATGTACAAATATCAAGACTGGAATCGTACAAAGGAGGAGTATGGCCCCGTTAAATTCACCATTCGCCGCTACCAGAAAAGAGATGGTAGTTATTCACCAAAATCAAAGTTTAATATTTCGAGTGAAGCACAAGCGCAGGGGATTATCGATGCGTTACAGAGCTGGATTGGTAAGAAGTAACTAAAAGGAAACTTTGAGTTTTCTGGGTAATCACACGGGGTGACCAGTATAGCCCCTGGGTGTGCCGTGTTCCTAATAACGCCCAGAGTACTTCAGAGACGACAGAACCCAGTTTTAAACTGGGTTCTGTCGTCAATTTGGAGCCTTCTTTAGTTCATCTTTTTTCTTGAAAAACCGATTCCGAGGAAGCCAAGAGCAAGCAAGGCAATTGTTGTTGGCTCTGGAACTGAAGGTGTTGGCCCTGTTCCTGAAGCTGGGTTTGCATCAATTCTTAACAATGGAGCGCCTGAGGTGCTGCTTCGATCATTAAAGTGGGGGCCGAAGGCAGTACCAGCCTGTGAAAGATTAGGCCTAATTAATAAGGTTAATAAGTTGTTTGTGCCTGTCAATCCATCTGTACCTGTCACGCCTGTTAATACATTCCATGAATAAGTTTGCGATGTACCACTAATATTTATTGAATCTAGAAAAGTTAATGTTGAGTTTAAGGGGCGGTTCAGACCAGTTACTGTTCCTTCTGTCCAGCTGTCATTACTTGAGCTGAAGATGTCATGAATGAAAGCTCCAGCGTTATGGTTAGAAATTGAGGTAAGCTCCAAACTGGCGCTATTTACCGTCATTCCTGCAAGGGAGGTCAAATCAAATTTCAACACACTTAGGAATACATCATCTGCGCTAATTGTATCTAGTTCAGAATAAAGGATGCCTGGGTATGGATCATTTCTAGAGTCTCCATCAAGTATTCCTGAATCCTCCACTGCATTGAGTAGTACAGGTGCTGCACTAGATACGGCAGGAAGTCCTAATGTTAAGAAAGCAATCATTGCCATTTTCTGCGTAATATTTTCCATATAATCTTCTCCATGTTTAAAATTACAAAGCGCTACCACTTGAACGCTTGTGATTTAGAAGAGGTGCATTAATTACGCCAATAAATTAAATGTCTAGTGAAACCAGTTGGTTACAATGGGGTGGTTGAATGGAATTGCTTTCGTGTAAAAAAACCTGACAAACAAAATGCTCAGAGACTTCAAAATTAAAGATGGAGTTAATATTTGTAAAATAGATTAAAGCACTCTATTTCAAGTCAACAATATGGTCTTCCAGATCCTCAATATCAGATTCATGCATTGCATAGGCGCGGACAGAAACGCCTGCATTGTGCACGGAGTCACTGTTTCCTGATACCAGAGGGTGCCAGGAGGGAAGTTCTTTCCCTTCGGATAAAAGGCGGTAGGCGCAGGTCTCTGGCATCCAAGGGAGTTTGCCGAGGTGCTGAGGTGTCAATTTAAGGCACTCGGGAACAAGCCGCGTTCTTTCCTTGTATTGAGTGCAGCTACAGCGATCAAGATCGAGAAGGTCACAGACGACACCGGTGTAGTGCAGCTCGCCTGTCTCCTCATCTTCCAGTTTGATCAGGCAACATTTGGCGCAGCCATCGCAAAGACTTTCCCACTCTTTTTCATCCATTTCAGAGAGTGATCTGGTTTTCCAGAATGGCCTTTTCATCAGGCTGTTTTGATTAAATCGTAGGGCATTCTTTCCATCAGATAGCAAAAGCAATCCTGCTCAATAACTCGCTCATCGAGTGTGAGCATAGCGGGCATCAGTGGTTTTTTGATCGTAAGATTACTGTTATGCAGGCTGAAGAAGCGATCAGACATTTCGTCTCCATTATCATTACGAACAATGACAGGTAGCTGGGTGGAACTTCTTGATTTGCCAAAAATAGTGCCAGATGGAAGCTCGGTAAAATTCATATGATCCAGATCTGAGTCCAGGGCAAGGTCAACGTCGTTCCGTTGATAGCTAAAGGAGCAATTTTCACGGATTTTAACCTGTGCGACGGTATGAAATAGTTCTATATCGTTGTGCGCAATGGGATGTTGGGGGTGTTCAGAGAGGTGGAGGCAGCTTTCGATAAATTCCAGAGCATGTTCTGCCCCCTGTTTTTG
>QNFJ01000314.1 GCA_003646305.1 Gammaproteobacteria bacterium
GGCTTTGGCAAATTCATACCAGTTAGTCAGGCCACTATTGGTCATGTGATAAATACCCGATCGATCACCCAGCTCAAAACAATCTGCCTCCTGGTTCTGGCATTGCGCAATCATAAAGGCGGTGCATTCCGCTATTTCTCGGCTCCAACTAGGTGAACCCTGCTGGTCAGAGACGACAGAAAGTGAGTCACGCTCTCCCATCAAACGGAGCATCGTCAACAAAAAGTTATGCCCACGTGTCCCATAAACCCAAGCGGTTCGGAGAATAAGATGCGGAATACCCACCTGTTCAATAGCGACCTCACCCTGCCGCTTTGTTCGCCCGTAGACCCCCAGAGGTGCTGTCTCATTTTCTTCTTCGTAAGGCTCACTCGCCTCACCCGAAAAAACATAATCAGTCGAGTAATGAATCAAGCCCGCATTCAACTCGACAGCAATTTCTGCAAGGATTCCAGGGGCAACACCATTAATCATTGCCGCAAGCGCTTCCTCTTTTTCAGCAATATCGACACCGGTATAGGCCGCCGCATTAACGATCAACTTCGGGCGCAAACCACGAACTGCCGTGCGAATCGAATCAGGATCACTTAGGTCAATAGACCAGGGGCGTGAACCTCGATCAATGGCGATCACTTCACCCAGGCAAGCTAACGTACGCCTTAACTCCCAGGCTAACTGCCCCTCTCTCCCGATTAAGAGAATTCTCATGCAATATACTCCGGCAGTGATGTTTCGGGCAGTTCTCGTAACAACCGCCCCGACCGATCCTTTTCAGATAACTGCGGGGCACTAACGGGCCAGTCAATTTTTAGATCAGGATCATTCCAGAGAATAGAGCACTCATGCTCTGGATGATAAAGGTCGCTACATTTATAACTAAAAAGTGCTGTTTCACTCAAAACACAAAAGCCATGTGCGAAACCGGCAGGGACATAAAACTGATGCCGATTTTCTGACGAGAGGTTAACACCAAGCCATTGGCCAAAAGTGGGAGAGCCTTTTCGAATATCAACCGCCACATCAAAAACCTCACCCTCCAGAACCTGAACCAGTTTTCCCTGCCCATGAGGATTCTGAAAATGAAGACCCCGCAATATACCCTTACGAGAAAAGGAGAGGTTATCTTGAACAAAGTCCACATCAAGACCCTGCTCGGCATAACGATCCCTGTTCCAGGTCTCAATAAAGAAACCGCGCGTATCACCAAACAGTTTGGGCTTGACCAGCAGAACACCCGGCAAGGTCGTTTTTTCAATTTTCACGGATAACCCTCTCTTTCCAGCAGGTCAAGCAAGTAACTTCCATAACCACTTTTTTCTAACAGCCTCGCCTGTTTTTCCAGCGATTCAGCATTAATCCAGCCCTGGCTATAGGCAATCTCTTCAGGACAACAGACTTTAAGACCTTGCCGCTCTTCAATGGTTTGAATATAACTCGATGCCTGCATTAACGAGACATGGGTTCCTGTGTCGAGCCAGGCGATTCCTCGTCCCAACTTTTCCAGTGCAAGTTGATTTTGCTGAAGATAGAGGCTATTGATGTCGGTAATCTCGAGCTCACCACGGGCAGATGGCTTCAGATCACGCGCCATATCCAGCACCTGATTGTCGTAAAAATAGAGCCCCGTAACTGCGTAGTTAGATTTTGGGTTGCTCGGTTTTTCGACCAAACCAACCACATCTCCCGCTTTATTAAATTCTGCCACACCGTAGCGCTCGGGGTCTTTCACCCAGTAACCAAAGACGGTTGCCCCCGTCTCTCTGCCTACTGCAGATTCCAGTGATTCACCAAATCCATGCCCATAGAAAATATTATCGCCTAAAGTCAGACAACTTCGGTCATGACCAATAAAGTCTCGGCCGATGATAAAAGCCTGCGCCAGCCCTTCTGGCTTGTCCTGAATTGCATATTGGAGGTTTAACCCCCATTGTGACCCATCACCCAGTAATTTCTGATATTGAGGCATATCATGCGGGGTACTGATCAACAGAATATCCTGAATACCCGACAGCATCAGTGTCGAAATAGGGTAGTAGATCATCGGTTTATCAAAAACCGGCAGCAGCTGTTTGCTGATCGCAATCGTTAGTGGGTGCAACCGCGTCCCTGAACCTCCTGCTAAAACAATCCCTTTAGTCACGATTTCAACCCCAGTCTTTCACCACGATAACTTCCATCTTGCACACGCTGAATCCAATTGTTGTTATCAAGATACCACTGCACTGTTCGCCTTAAACCTGTTTCGAAAGTCTCTTTTGGCTCCCAGCCCAGATCCGAGCGAATCTTATTCGCATCAATGGCATAACGCTGATCGTGCCCCGGTCGATCCTTCACATAGGTAATCAGCTCTTCATGTGGATAGTAATCCGAGTCGGGCAGCAGCTCATCAAGCAGCGCGCATAATGTTGTCACCACATCGATGTTTTTCTGCTCACTATTACCGCCGACGTTGTAAACCTCTCCCGGCCGCCCATTTTCAAGCACACAGCGGATCGCACGACAGTGATCTTCCACGAACAGCCAGTCACGGATATTAGTACCATCACCATAAACCGGTAATGCCTTACCTTCTAATGCATTCTGGATCATCAGCGGGATGAGTTTTTCCGGAAACTGGTAAGGGCCGTAATTATTCGAACAGTTAGTCGTCAAAACTGGCAGGCCGTAGGTATGAAAATAGGCTCTCACCAGATGGTCTGATGCTGCCTTAGACGCTGAGTAAGGTGAGTTTGGCTGGTAAGGTGTTGTCTCGGTAAAAAGACCCGTTTCACCCAAAGAGCCATAAACCTCATCGGTTGACACATGCAAAAA
>QNFJ01000315.1 GCA_003646305.1 Gammaproteobacteria bacterium
GCTCGTAAGCCAACAAATAGAGCTGTGCATTATGCTTGTATTTAAAGACTCGAATGCCAGCCAGATCACCCACTTTAAGCTCACCTAGAGAAGGGTTTGAAATAATCTCTCGAACCACTTCATCAAGTGCTTCTTTTTCTTGCTTGTGCAGTTTTTTTACCTGACGTTTAAAGATACCTGTCTGTTTAACAATCATCCAAACTGATACTCTGACAGCTCCCCAGCTTTACTTTCCTCAATGCCAATCAAGATCCCTTTAATAAAACCTAAAGTTAGATCCGGGTTTTCATCAGCTATTTTGCCAATCCTCGCCCAATACTCAATTTGCTTGGGTACACTGCGGTGTTGCGCCAGCCCATTCGTTGCTGCATCATTGATTAGCGCTTCAGATAATTTAATTGCTTTAGATATTACTGACCTCCATAAAACCAGCCTCAAGCTCCCTGCTAAAAACAGATTTAGACCTCTTCCCGATGTTGTTATGGTGGGGTGCTTTTCTGACATTTCGCTGCCGCCAGGGCGTTCATTTCTTTTGCTTACCCAAAAGCACCTGAGGCATAAATCTCATTATGCAGATAAAAAACAGAACCAAAGAAAAGGGCAGCCCTATCGCAAGAATCTCTTAACCTCTTGCCAACGGATCCTGCCGAAAATAGCCTTTAAGCTGCCCATAAACTTGCGGATAGCGCTCAAATAGCAACTCCGGTGCAGTAAAAAAGTATTCACACATCACCGCAAAAAATTCTGCAGGGTTAGTGGCCGCATACGCGTCAATTCGCGCATGATGACGTTCGACCCGTTTACACAACTTTTCATACGCGGTGCTCAACGAATCGGTCCACTCTGTAACCGTCATCTCAGGATGTAGTGGCGGCATTCCATTAGCGCGACCATTGAGCATATCCAGTTTATGCGCAAACTCATGTAGTACAACGTGGTGACCTTCTCTTTTCTGAAAGCTGTCCCGCTCAATATCCTTCCACGAGAAAATCAGCGGCCCTTTTTGCCATGCTTCTCCACTCAAAACACGGCTCTCCGTGGAAACCACCCCTGACTCATTTTGGGTTTCTCGCTTCACTCGAAAAGCATCGGGATAGATAATAATCTCAGACCAACCATCGAATGCCGACAGATCAAAGGTCAGTATCTCCAGACAGGCTTGCGCCGCGATGATAATCTTTACCTCTAGCGTCAACTCAAAACCTTGCGCGCCGGAAAAAGCCTTTTGATAAATAAAGAGCGTAGTGAGTAGTCGTAGGCGCGCTTTTTCACTCGAATCAAGTGATTCCAGCAATGGCAACTTCCGAGTCACCTCAAACCAGTCACGATCGGACAACGCGTGCTTTCGTAAAATCCAATAAACTCGAAGGCGCTCAAGCCATTTCATTTTAAACCGATAACCTCATACTGCCCCTGCGTGCTTAGAATGATTGAAACCGGCTCATCGGTTCTATTCTCCCAGTACCACCCATGAGAACCGTCAAAAGGCGCTTTAAAAGAGCCTTTAACTTCACTCGCTGTACTTTCTGTGTAACTCTCGAAATAACCGGTTGTATCGCCATCCGGTTCACCATGAAAATCAAAATAGAGAGGAATGCCCATGCTATCCCAGCTATAGAGCATTCGACTGCCTTTTACCAGGTGAAACTTATACTCCTGCCCTTTACCTGCAGGAATAGTCACCTCAACACGATCACTCATAAAACCACCTTTCGGTTTTTCCTGAGGCGCTTTCTGGCTGGCAACCACTTTTGGCTTCGGTGCTAACTGAGTCAGTCCCATTTTCTCACCCAACCCTGTTGGATCAACATCGTATTCTGCCGGCAGAATGGCAATAACCAGCACAATCGTTGCGATAACCACAGCAACAACCGTTGCCTTAGCCAACGCGGCAATAGACTGAACAGGGTAATTAATTTTTTCTTCTGGAGTCATGCTTTGTTACTCATTAAATTTAAGCCAACAGATAACCGGTAAGCTGATAACCAACAAGCATCATTCCTCCGCTCATTAGTAACGTATTCGCCGCCATTGAAAAGCGCAGAAAACTCGAATGCCGTCGCCAAACACTTAGCACAACCAGGACAAAGGCAAGCGCCATAAACTGTCCCAATTCAACCCCGACATTAAAGGCGACGAGATTTTCCAGCAATCCATTCTCAGGGATTTTAAATTCCTGTAGCTTTGTTGCCAGCCCAAAACCATGGAACAGGCCGAATATTAAAACCGCTGCTTTTGTATTGGGTTGAAAGCCCAAAATGCGCCGAAACCCACCCAGATTATCAAAGCCTTTATAAACAATAGAGAAACCAATAATGGCATCAATAATAAAAGCATTGAGCGCAACGCCATTAAGTACCCCAAACATTAAGGTCAAACTGTGACCGATGGTGAAAAAAGTGACGTAAACTAAAACATCTTTAGGGCGGTAGAGAAAGAAGATCACGCCAAGCAGAAAAAGCAGATGATCATAGCCGGTCACCATATGCTTGGCACCGATATATAAGAAAGGGGCGATTGCCGCCCCTTCTATATTCTGCAAGAACTGCCGTGTTGCATCGTCAACACCATGAGCAAGTGCGCCTGACGATAGCAAGCACAGAAGTGCAACAGTGCAAAAGCGGAATTTAACCATCCAGCTTGGGTTTAAGCAGCTTATTCACTTCACCGGGATTGGCTTTGCCCTGCGTCTGCTTCATCACCTGCCCGACGAAAAAGCCCATCAGCTTTGTTTTGCCAGCACGATATTGCTCAACCTGCCCTTGGTTGTCCGCAATAATTTGGTCAATAATGGCTTCAATCGCA
>QNFJ01000316.1 GCA_003646305.1 Gammaproteobacteria bacterium
AGCCCGCTAAAGAGCATCACATCATTCAAAAATGACACTTATTACACTTGGGATTAATCACAATACAGCCCCCGTTTCTATTCGGGAGAGACTTGTGTTCCCAACAGAAAAGCTTGTCAGCTCGCTCCAGGAGCTAATCCACCTGCCTACCGTCGGAGAGGCCGCAATTCTTTCCACCTGTAATCGTACAGAGCTCTACTGCAACCTTGAAAAAGGCAACCCACAGGCGATCATCGACTGGATCGCAGCATATCACCAGCTCAATACCAATGAGTTCAGCCAGTACCTCTACACTCATAATAATGTAGAGACAACACGACACATGTTCAGGGTCGCATGCGGCTTGGACTCGATGGTACTCGGAGAACCCCAGATTCTGGGACAAATGAAAACCGCCTGGCAGACTGCTAACGATGCCGGCACACTCGGCAAACACCTTGGCAAACTGTTCCAGCACACCTTTTCTGCAGCCAAAAAAGTACGCACCGATACAGCCATCGGCTCAAGCCCCGTCTCCGTTGCTTTTGCTGCCGTTCGGTTGGCGCATCAGATTTTTGGCGACCTGAGCGAACAAACTGCTCTGTTAATCGGTGCGGGTGAGACCATCGAGCTGACCGCACGACATCTTTCTGAGCACGGTATTGGCCGCATTATCGTTGCCAACCGAACATACGATAAGGCTCATAAACTAGCTGCACAATTTGGCGGTTACGGACTGGCTCTTTCTGAGCTACCTCAACACCTACCGGAAGCCGACATCATTGTCTCTTCAACCGCCAGCCAGCTACCCATTCTCGGTAAAGGGCGAATCGAAAGCGCACTTAAAGCTCGTAAACATAAGCCTATTTTTATGGTTGATCTTGCTGTTCCTCGTGATATCGAGCCAGAAGTTTCTCAGCTAAATGATGTCTACCTCTATACTGTTGATGATCTAAAAAACAGTGTCGAGGAGAATCTTAATAGCCGCCGTGAAGCAGCCAAGCAGGCTGAAGAGATCATCGATACCCAGGTTGAGTATTTTATGGGATGGCTGCGCTCGCAAGGCGCCATTACAACAATTTGTGATTACCGCGAAAGTGCCGAGCAGCTGCGTGATGAAGCACTCGCCAAAGCACTCCAGTCTCTTCGTAACGGTCAACCGGCTGAAGAGACATTGGACTTTTTAGCACATACACTTACTAACAAACTAATTCACACCCCCAGCACACAGATCCGCCAGGCTGGCATTAATGAACGCCATGACCTGGTTGCTGCGGCACGTGAGCTTTTTAAACTTAAAGGTAATAAATAAAACGTGCAGGACTCTATACAAAATAAGCTAGCTAGCCTGGCTGACCGATTTGAAGAAATCGCAGCCTTGCTTGCAGACCCTGAAGTACAAAGCAACCAAAACCGTTATCGTGCATTGAGCCAGGAGTATTCACAGCTCGATCCTATCATCGGTTGTTTCCAGGAATATAATGAAGCCGGAGAGGCGATTGACTCTGCGCAGGAGATGCTTCAGGAAGATGACAAAGAGATGCGCGAGCTGGCTAATGAAGAGATCAAGGAAAACCGTGAGCAGCAAGAACAACTAGCTAAAAAATTACAAATTCTTCTACTGCCGACCGACCCCAATGATGACCGCAATATCTTTCTTGAAATCAGAGCAGGAACGGGCGGCGCAGAAGCCGCTATATTTTCTGGCGACCTTTACCGCATGTACCTTCGCTATGCTGAATCCAATAAATGGCAAGTGGAGCAGATCAGCGAAAGTCTGGGCGAGCATGGTGGCTACAAAGAGATTATTGTCCGCGTCATTGGCCAGGGCGTTTACTCTCGCCTCAAATTTGAGTCAGGTGTTCATCGTGTTCAACGCGTCCCTGAAACTGAATCACAAGGGCGTGTTCACACCTCAGCCTGTACCGTAGCCGTTCTAGCTGAAGCCGATGAAATTGATGCCATAGAAATTAACCCTGCTGACCTGCGTGTTGACACCTTTCGCGCCTCCGGTGCGGGTGGACAACACGTCAACAAAACCGACTCCGCCATTCGACTTACCCACCTACCAACCGGCATGGTTGTCGAATGTCAGGATGAACGCTCTCAGCACAAAAACCGCGCCCGAGCCATGTCTTTACTTTCTGCTCGGCTGCTCTCCGCCGAAGAAGAAAAAGCAGCATCAGAACAGGCTGCCGCACGTAAAAGCCAGGTGGGCAGCGGAGATCGCTCAGAGCGAATCCGTACTTACAACTTTCCGCAAGGCAGAATGACCGATCACCGCATCAACCTGACACTTTATAAACTCGATGAGATTATGCAGGGCAATCTTGATTCGGTTATCGAACCCCTGCTTAATGAATACCAGGCCGAACAATTGGCACAAATGGCAGAGGACGTTTAACGCATTGACCACTATTGCCGAGGCGCTTCAACAAGCGAACAGTCAACTCATCGATAGCGACAGCCCTAAACTCGACGCAGAACTGCTATTACTTCAGCTGCTCGAAAAACCTCGCACACACCTCTTTTGCTGGCCTGATGAGATTGTCGCAGAAGAGTTGCTTACTCAATACAAAGCGCTCATCGACAGTCGAGCCAGTGGTACGCCCATTGCTCATCTCACTGGACAGCGAGAGTTCTGGTCAAGAGACTTTCGAATCACCTCCGACACCCTGATTCCGCGCCCCGATACCGAGTTGTTAATTGAGCTTGCATTAGAACGGCTTTCTAACAATACAAAGGGGTTGGTTGCAGACCTTGGAACTGGAAGCGGCGTAATCGGCATCACCATCGCCATTGAAAGACCT
>QNFJ01000317.1 GCA_003646305.1 Gammaproteobacteria bacterium
CCACCTAAAATAGATTCCCCAAAGGAAAAAGCCATCCCTGTAAAACCAGCCGTTGTAACAGCTCCTCCTCAGAAGGTGGATACAACTCCAACCGAAATAAAACAGGAAGCGCCACCTAAAATAGATTCCCCAAAGGAAAAAGCCATCCCTGTAAAACCCGCTTCTGATGAGCAAAAAAAAGAAGCTCAGCCCAAGAAGAGCAAACCTAAGCCTCAGGCAAACAATGAGTCTGAGCCCACAAAACAAGGCGGAAACATTCCTGGGCTTTTCACGGTCTCAGAGAACAAGCCCTCTGATAAACCAACCTCTGAATAGTGCACTAGATGAGTTTGATTTAACCAGCATGCCTTAGTAGTGAGCTCTATCTAACAACCATCGATCTTCAAGGTTGTTAGATAGGGCCTGCTAACAGAAATAAGAACATTCGTCAGAAAGCAAAAAGGCTGCACCAACTGGTGCAGCCTTTTTTTATTTAATGGGGTGAACGACGGGGCTCGAACCCGCGACAACCGGAATCACAATCCGGGACTCTACCAACTGAGCTACGCTCACCACTGAAACTTTTTATTACTGAAGTGGTACCAAATAAACCTTACAAACTCTCTGCGCTAGATGCTAAAGAACTAAAACAGAAAATTTGGCGGGCCTTACAGGATTCGAACCTGTTACCCTCGGCTTAGAAGGCCGATGCTCTATCCAAATGAGCTAAAGGCCCATAAACCATATTTAATCACAAAGTTAAGAGCCATTTTAAAACAGGACAATGGACTACTTAATTGCTAGAAACCGGCAGTTACTGGCTTCTAGATTAAATCTATTAAAAATCTAGGCTACAAATTTAAAATTTGGTCGGGGAGGAGGGATTCGAACCCCCGACCCACTGCTCCCAAAGCAGTTGCGCTACCAGGCTGCGCTACACCCCGAAAATCTTGTTGGTCATGACAAAAATGTACATCACCTTTGAAGCTGGGCGATAATACCCGCCTATCTTGTTTTCGTCAATGGCCAGAGCCTAATTTAAGGCTTTTTAATTTGCAAAAACATCACATGCTTTATTATTTTTTAGGAGTTATCTTTCAGATATGACAGCCAAAATACTCGATGGAAAAGCGCTCGCATCCAGAATCCGACAATCTCTAAAAGAAAAGGTTGATCTACGCGCCGCTCAAGGGCTTAAAGCGCCTGGTCTTGCCGTTATTCTAGTTGGCCACAACCCGGCTTCCGAAGTTTATGTTCGTAATAAACGCAATGCCTGTAAAGAAGTTGGCTTTCACTCTGTTTCCCATAACCTTTCGAAAGAGACATCCGAAAAAGAGCTTCTTTCCCTAATAGATGAGCTCAACAGAGATTCCTCTGTCAACGGCATTTTGGTACAACTGCCTTTGCCTGGTCATATCGATGAAAACAAGGTAACTGAAAGTATCTTTCCTGAAAAAGATGTCGATGGTTTCCACCCGTACAACATTGGGCGGTTAACGTTAAAGATGCCCCTGCTGCGCCCTTGCACCCCAAAAGGCATCATGACGCTCCTCAATGAGACGGGAATCGACCTTATTGGTAAAGAGGCGGTCATCGTTGGCGCATCTAATATCGTTGGTCGACCTGCTGCTTTGGAGCTTCTAATGGCTCGCTGCACCGTTACCGTTTGTCACAGTAAAACCGGCAATCTGGATGCTCACCTTAAACGAGCGGACATCATCGTTGCCGCTGTCGGCATACCGGGCTTTATACGAGGTGAACAGATCAAAGAAGGCGCTATCATTATTGATGTTGGCATTAACCGCCTGGAGAGCGGCAAATTGGCAGGAGATGTTGATTTTGATTCCGCTAGCCAACGAGCCAGCTGGATTACCCCCGTACCGGGTGGTGTTGGCCCCATGACAGTGGCCTCTTTGCTTGAAAACACACTGCAAGCAGCAGAACTTTTAGACCAAAAGACTTGATTGACCCAGGAAAACTTTGGCCTTTAATTCCTCTCTTCCAGCCTCTTATTTAAAATGAGGCTGGAAGAGGTTTCATGCAAAAATAGAGAGAGTCTTAACCTCGACGCCAGCTTGTTCCACCAGCAACATCTTCCAGAATAACGCCCTGCTCTTTGAGTTGATCTCGAATACGATCGGCCTCAGCCCACTCTTTATTCTCTCTCGCGGCAATTCGTTCTTCAATTAGCTGGTCGATCTCATAATCCATCAAACCCATTTGAGCCGATGAGCCATCAGATAACTTAAGAAACGTTTCCGGATTACTTTCCAGCAAACCAACCAGCCCTCCTAACCGTCGCAGTGTTGCAGCGAAGCCAGCGGCCAGCTCGCTATTTTCACCCTTCTGCCGGTTTATCTCACGCGCCAGATCAAACAAAACTGCCACAGCAACCGGTGTATTAAAATCATCATCCATCGCCTCATAGAAGCGATTTAAGAAAGGCTGAGCCAACTCTGTTTCTGGCGCATCACTCAAATCACGAAGCGCCGTATACAGCCGCCTGAGCGCTGCAGATGCCTCATCTAATGACTCATCCGAGTAATTAAGCGGGCTCCGGTACTGGCTAGAGAGAATAAAAAAGCGAATCACCTCTGGCCGATAACGCTCCAGCACCTCACGAACAGTAAAAAAGTTGCCCAACGACTTGGACATCTTCTCTTCATTGATGCGGACAAAACCATTGTGCATCCAGACATTAACAAACTTCTGCCCCGTCGCCGCTTCAGACTGAGCGATCTCATTTTCATGGTGTGGAAATTGCAAATCCATGCCACC
>QNFJ01000318.1 GCA_003646305.1 Gammaproteobacteria bacterium
TGCCATGTTGGAATTGGCTGAGAAAGGGATCAATGATCTGTTAGTGCATCAACAGGAAGCACTTAGTGAGTAATAAAGTTGTTCTAGCAAGCGGCAATAAGGGCAAGATTGAAGAGATTCAATCTATCCTTCAGCCGCTTGCGTGGCAAGTATTGCCGCAGAGCGATTTTCAGGTAGAAGAGGCTGAAGAGACGGGCCTTTCATTCGTTGAAAATGCCATCATCAAAGCCCGTAATGCGGCGGCACATTGCAACCTTCCCGCAATAGCAGATGACTCCGGTCTTGAGGTTGATTGGTTAAAGGGTGAGCCGGGTATCTACTCTTCTCGCTTTGCTGGGGTTAATGCAACTGATAGGCAAAACCTTGAAAAACTCTTGGAACAATTAGCCTCTGTTGAAGAGGTTGAGCGGACGGCTCGATTTCGCTGTGTAATGGTCTTTATGCGTCATGCTAAAGACCCAAGCCCTGTGATTGCAGCAGGTAGTTGGGAAGGAAGAATCCTCACGAGCCCCTCTGGTGAGAGCGGCTTTGGTTATGATCCTGTTTTCTGGGTTCCTGAACGAAATTGTTCGGCAGCAGAACTCGAAAAGCATGATAAGAACAGCCTAAGCCATAGAGGTAAAGCGCTGGCTAGCCTCTTGCAGAAATTAAGTTAACAGTGATAAAAGCCTTTCTTTTTTAAAAAATGTGATGGAAGTGCCCCTTTCCTTTACAGACTTAATATTGCCTTAATCTTTGCCCATTAGTATTAGCTCCAAACAATGATTGGAGCTTTGCTATGGAAAGGAAAATTGCATCAAGATTACCTCTTAGAGATCACTACCGGCTGGAGATTCTGGAAGCGGGTGATTGCGGGCGAGCAGAGGTCGAGCAATTTATTCATGACTGCTATGCGCTGGCCTATGGTGCGAATGTAACCACATTCATGCCTCAAATCATGTCACTCCGAAATGGGCTGGGGCAGATTAGTGCAGCGCTAGGTTATCGAAAGGCAGGCAGTGCTCCACTTTTTCTTGAAAGCTATTTAGAGCAGCCTATTGAAAGTTACCTTGAGGGGATATCTGGCCATTCAGTGAAGCGTGAAAATATCATTGAAGTGGGCAACCTTGCATCCGCCTCTTCAGGTGGAAATCGCTTGCTGATTACCGCGCTCAGTGGGTTATTGCAGGGCAAAGGCGCCGATTGGGTCGTTTTTACAGCCACCCCCGCATTGCTTAATTCATTTTCTCGTATGGGCCTACATCCGTATGCGCTCTCACTAGCCAATAGAGAGGCTGTTGATGATAGTCGTGGTGATTGGGGGCGTTATTATGAACAAACCCCCGTTGTGGTGGCAGGCAATGTTAGGCAAGCCTATTCAGCACTTCAAAAGAAACTCAGTCATGACGTGCGCTATTCAAAATATCAATGGCTAAGTCATCAGGCCTATCAAACCGGCGTGAACAGAACCCCAAGTAGTTGATGGCTGAGATGAGCGCACAAAACCCTCTGCTTGAGACTATTTTAAAGCAGGCTAAATTGCATCCTCAAAAACAAGCAATTGAAGGAAAAAGCTATTCGCTGAGTTACGCAGAACTTGTCGAGCAGGTAAGGGATGTAGCTGATTGGCTTGACCAATATGAACAGGAGGTAGTTGGCCTCTTGCTTGAGAATGGCCCCGCTTGGGTTGTGATTGATCTTGCGGCTCAAATGGCGGGAAAAGTGGTCGTCCCGCTACCGCATTTTTTTAGTGATGAGCAGTTGAAGCATGTAATTAAGGATGCCTCGGTTGGTCTGCTGTTTACCGATAACCCAGCACGATTGGAAGGATTTGCGAGTAGCCTATTTGAGTTTAATGAAGTTATTTCCAAGCCCAGTTTAATTCAATCTGAGTCTATCTCTCTATGTCAGAACCTCAGCCTTATGGGGAGAAATAGTGAGCTGAGTGACGTAGGGAAAATAACCTATACCTCTGGAACAACAGGGTCTCCTAAAGGTGTTTGCCTCTCCAATGATGCTATTTTCGAGGTTGCTGAGGCACTTAAAGCCAGAACAGAAGCGTCAGAAGATGATTGCCACCTTTGTCTGACTCCACTCTCAACCTTGCTAGAAAACAGTGCTGGTATCTATGTTCCCTTGCTATCGGGAGGAAAGGTTGTTGTCCTTCCTTCTACTGAAGTTGGATTGCAGGGAGCAAGCGGACTAGATGTTAAGAAACTACTTTCAGCCCTGAGTGACTATCAAGCCAGTAGCGCAATTTTAATTCCGCAGATGTTATTGGCGATGGTGACGGCTATCGAGATGGGTTTGCCTCGTCCCGACAGGCTCCGTTTTTTAGCGGTGGGCGGCGCACCGGTTTCAGAAAGTTTATTAGAACGGGCAGCTGCTTGTGGGTTACCCATTTTTCAAGGCTATGGTTTATCAGAGTGCGGCTCTGTTGTCGCGGTGAATAGCCCAGTGGAAAACCGAGTGGGAAGTGTTGGAAAGCCGCTTCCTCATTTGCAGGTTCGTTTTTCTGATGAAGGAGAGATCCTTGTAAAAGGGAGCTTGTTTAAAGGTTATTTAGGAAGTAGTGATATTGAGAGAGAGGTGTTCTGGCCAACGGGAGATATTGGCTATCAAGATGAGGCAGGCTACTTATGGGTAACTGGCCGTAAGAAGAGCCTGTTTATCACCTCGTATGGGCGAAATGTTTCTCCTGAGTGGCTTGAAAGTGAGTTTTCGACCCACCCAGCGATTCAGCAGATTGTAGTATTTGGCGAAGGGCGAGCGTGGAA
>QNFJ01000319.1 GCA_003646305.1 Gammaproteobacteria bacterium
ATTCTTGTTTCAGAAAACATCAATGATAGTGCTGCTAAAATTAACATGGCAGGCTCGCTGCGGATGCTGGCTGCAAAAATTCAAATATCTAGCCAAACAGGTAAGTTAGGGACAGCCAATAGCGCGGAAATCACAAACTTCCAGCAACGATTTAACGCCGTCCACGCCAAAAGCCGACTTGACTCTAAATCCGACAAAGAGCTTGCTGCACTTTTTAACCGAATCACAGAAAGATGGGAGAAAATCAAAAACCAGCATAGCTCATTGGATGAGCGAGAAAACTTTGTAGCAGACCTCGATAATTTAGTGAATTATTTCCAGAAAGTGACTGAAAAGGAAATTCGGTTACTGAGAGTTATTCAGTATCTTGGGCTTTTTGTGATGGTTTTAATTAGCTATGTAACGATTTACCGCTCACAAGGCCGTTTGATCGCTCCATTTAGGCATTTGGTCGAAGTTGCCACAGAAGCAGGTCGAGGGAACTTCGCACCGCAAGCAGACGAAAAAGCCAATGGTGAGTTAGGACTACTGGCAAAAAGCCTGAATGAGATGAGTCAGCAACTCTCTCTCACTTATCAGGACTTTGAGGAAAAAGTCGCTGATAAAACGGTTGAACTTGAACAGACAAATCGTTCACTTGGTATTCTTTATCGTTCCGCCCACAGTCTTTCATCCAGGGAGCATTCGAGTGACCTGAGCTGGCTTTTATTAGAGTTAGAGAAGGCGCTGGGTAGTGATACTATTTCTGTAACTATCTCTGAACACAATGAATTTATTAGAGAAAAAATTCCCTCTAAACACCATGTTTACCCTATCAATAAACATGGTCATTCTTTTGGTGTACTTCTTTGGGAGACTCGCGCGACTACAGAACCTGAGTTCTGGCAAGAAGAGCTTCTTAAAGCAATGAGTAATTTGATTGCCACCTCAAGTGATATGGCCCAAAAAAGGCGCACTGAAAGCCGACTAGAAATCATGGAAGAGCGCGCCGTTATTGCCAGAGAACTGCATGATTCTCTTGCCCAGTCACTCTCTTATTTGAAACTGCAGATAAGCCTGCTCAACAAACAGTATCAAAAAGGGCTTTCTCAGGAGAAAATTTCTCCAACTATTTCCGAAATCAGCAAAGGAACAAACCAGGCGTACAAACAGTTAAGAGAGATTTTGACGACATTTAGGATAAAGCTGGATAACGATTCGATTGAAAACTCCATTCAGGAGGCGGTGACCGAATTCAGTGAAAAATGCCACTACAACATAGAGCTTAACTACAGCCTCGAAAATAATCGTCTTAATCCTCATCAGGAAATACACTTGCTACAAATCATTAGGGAGGCATTATCAAATATACACAAGCACGCTCAAGCATCAGGTGCCGTAGTCAACGTGTTAGTTGATAATAACGAGGTCCAGGTTGAAATAGATGATAATGGATGTGGGCAGCCAGAAGCTGCCTCCAGGGAAGGGCATTTTGGCCTTAAAATCATGCAGGAGAGGGCAAAGTCACTTGGTGGTATTTTGAAAATAACCCAAAATCACCCTAGTGGAACACGAGTTTCTTTATGCTTCAAGATCACCCAGGAGAGCTGAAAATATGCACACTGCATCCATCATGTTAGTTGATGATCACCCTCTACTACGAAAAGGCCTTGCCCAGCTAATCTCACTTGAAGAGCATCTCAATGTCAGTTGTGAGGCCTCTTCAGGAGAAGAGGCAATTTCTCTAGCACCGGCTTGCCAGCCAGACCTTATTCTTCTCGACCTGGATATGAAGGGAATGAATGGGCTTGATACGCTTCGTGCGCTGCGACAAGCAAATATTGGCAGCAAAATTGTGATGTTTACCGTTTCAGACAACGAAACAGATGTTTTACAGGCTTTAAAGTTTGGGGCTGATGGGTACCTGCTAAAAGACTCCGAGCCGGAAGAGGTCATCGAGCAAATTAGTAAAGCGATCGAAGGAGAGCTAGTACTTAGCGCCCCTTTAACCCAGATTGTCGCACGCTCTCTACAGAAGTCATCAACAACCTCTTCTCTGTTCGAAAAACTGACGAAAAGAGAGGTTGAGATTCTCAGGCATATTGCACGAGGTGATAGCAACAAAGTGATCGGGAACTCGCTTGGTATTACTGAGGCGACCGTTAAGGTCCATATCAAGAACCTCTTAAAGAAACTGTCGCTAAGGACACGAGTCGAAGCGGCTGTTTGGGCGGTAGAAAATAAAATTACCCTCTAATTTTTATTTTCTACCGCCCAAATACACAAGCCGTAAATCTCTGCGCGATAAAATTACTTGCTTAACGCCTCGAGCGCTTTTTGATGGTCTACAGACTCAACCGCTTTAGGCTTATCCACAGAATCGTAGGCTTTTTTATAATCAGCTGTGGCTGCAGCTTCCATCGCCTTTTGTTTATCAACAGATTCAATTGCTTTGGTTGAATCTACAGATCCGGCCAAACCTTGATAATCAACCGCCATAACTGCTGTAGAAGCTGAGAAAAGAGTAAAAAATAAGATTTTCTTCATAAGAATAGTCCTTAGTATCCGTTATCCATAATTTTCCAGCATGCCATTTTTCAATCGACACATGCGTAAGTTTAAAACAGCATCTTAGATGAATCAATGATCACCATTCTGATCCATTGTCTGCAGGCAAAAAAAAGACTCAGGACAACCTGAGTCTTTTTCTGTATGGCGTCCCCTAGGGGGTTCGAACCCCTGTTACCGCCGTGAAAGGGCGGTGTCCTAGGCCTC
>QNFJ01000320.1 GCA_003646305.1 Gammaproteobacteria bacterium
CCCCAAGCAATAATATAGTTAGAGTTATACCAATCGGCAGATTCAGGTACATCTGTCTGCTCACCCCAAACCATTGGAGAGGCGGGTGGTAAATCACAGTACCAATCGTAGAAGCTGAGGCAAACACCCCCAATCAAAGAAAGGTAACGTGAACCGGCAGCATAAGAGACCATCGACATGGCAGGAATTGGAGAAAATCCAATCACGCGATCTGGGCCGTACTCTTTAGCGGTATAAACGTTCGCCGCAGCGATCATTTCATTTGTTTCATCCCAGCTAGAACGAACAAATCCACCGAGCCCACGCTTAGATTTGTATGAATCAGCCTTTTCTTTATCTTCAACGATAGAGGCCCAAGCATCAACAGGCGCCATTGAGCGGCGTGCTTCACGCCAAAGTTTCAATAAAGGTTTACGAACTTTAGGATATTTCAGGCGGTTTGCGCTGTAGAGATACCAAGAGTAGCTTGCGCCACGCGGGCAGCCTCTAGGCTCATGGTTAGGCAGATCTGGACGTGTTCTTGGGTAATCTGTCTGCTGTGTTTCCCACGTTACAAGACCATTTTTTACATAGATCTTCCATGAACAAGAACCCGTACAGTTCACACCATGTGTTGAACGTACAATCTTGTCATGCTGCCAACGTTGGCGATAACTATCTTCCCATTCGCGGCTTTCATTGGTCGTTTCACCATGACCTTCTGAAAACTCGCCTACTTTTTTCTTAAAAAACTGTAAACGATCAAGAAACTGACTCATTCTTCTCTCCGTTGATTCTGACTAACCTGTAATACAGGCCACTTTTCTTATGAATATGACAACAGCCGACTTAAAAAGCCAGCTGTTGTCATTCAACTTAGTTATATTACTAGGGGTTCTGAAACTCTGCACCCTTTCTTAAGTAAAACCACCAATTAAGTACCAAACATACCGCATAGAAAATAGCGAAACCGTATAGGGCATTTTCAGGTGTCGTTGCTTTAATCTGCTCACCGAGTACTTGAGGAATATAGAAAGCACCGTATGCCGCAACCGCTGATGTCCAACCCAAAACAGGACCTGCCTGCTCTTTGTTGAAAACCATTGCAATAGTCCGGAATGTTGAACCATTGCCGATGCCTGTTGCAGCAAAAAGAATTAGAAACAGGATTAAGAAGGGAACGAAGAACTCTTCTGGAGTTGCTGAGTTATAAGCAGCCTTCATATAGTAAGCAACACCCAAGGCACTCGCAATCATGAAAACAGAGCAGATCTGAGTTACTTTAGCGCCGCCCATCTTATCGGCAATCCAGCCCCCTACTGGGCGAATTAGTGCCCCAATAAAAGGCCCCATCCAAGCATACATCAAGGCACTTGGCCCATTTTCATTGATCAGGTCATGGTTCATCACCCCATCAATCATCACATGCTGATACCCAAAAATAACCTTAATTGATAAAGCAAATGCAGCAGAGAAACCGATAAATGAGCCAAATGTCATGGTATAGATTGTGCTCATAACCCAAGTATGGACATTGCCAAAAATCTTATATTGGCGTTTAAGGCTCGTCCCAATTTCTCCTGGTATCAGCTTCAGAAGAAGAACAGTCAGGTTAATAACAAGAACCAAAACAATCTCTTTAGGAACGCCAAAACCTGAACCATTCGCTGATTCTGGAAACATCAACCAAAGGCCAAGAATCGCCACACCAAAAGCAATCAATAGCATCATGACGATTTTTGAGATTGAAGCAACCGGACTGCCCAATCCTGGAGAAACGTGATCGGCGCGAATATTATTCATTCCGAACCAGCTGATCCCTGCAAGTGGAATTAAGATAAGCAGCCAAACAAAACCGGCATTTTGAATCCAAGTCTCTGTGCCCGCAGGAATTTTACCAATCAGTGTCCCACTACCGCTCTGTAGTGTCATTGATTCGCCGCCCAATGTGCCAAAAAGACCCATTGTCATAACGAGAGGAACAAGGATCTGCATGGTGGTTACACCAAAGTTACCTAATCCTGCATTCAAACCCAGCGCCAAACCTTGCTGTTTCTTCGGGAAGAAAAAGCTGATATTTGACATTGAAGAGGCAAAGTTGCCTCCCCCAAAACCAGACAACAGTGCTAGAGCCTGAAACACCCAAAGCGGTGTTGTGGGATCTGACAAAGCAATGCCTGTACCCAGTGCTGGCAGCATTAGTAAGGCTGTCGTAAAAACAATTGTATTTCGACCACCACAAATGCGAATAAAGAAACTACTAGGAATCCTTAATGTTGCACCAGTTAAGCCTGCGATCGCCATTAATGTAAACAGCTCTGACTTCTCAAAAGGAAAGCCAATATTCAACATCTGTACGGTAATAATCCCCCAGTACAACCAGATAGCAAAACCACAAAGCAGACTCGGAATAGACATCCACAGGTTTCGATTCGCAATTGCCTTGCCCTCTTTCTCCCAAAATTCGGGATCTTCTACATCCCACTTATCAATATCTGCCACAATTCACTCCTATTTTGAAAACAATCAAACCACACTATATATAAAGATAGCCATCCAACTAAAAAGCTAAACTCAAGAAGTCTCTCCAAATAATTCACTGTCTTTCTTCAACTGAAGAATGGAGTAGTTCATCCAAACCATGCAAACTGAAACCAACCCAAACAACAGCATAAAACAAGATGTCCGGATATTAGTTAAATCCGACATAAGCCCAAATAAAATAGGGAGTGTAAAACCACCCAAGCCACCTAACACACCAACCATACCGCCAAC
>QNFJ01000321.1 GCA_003646305.1 Gammaproteobacteria bacterium
AGGAAGAGAAATGCAAGGAATAAAACGGAATAAAACGGCGATTGCACTGGCTATAGCAGCGACCTTATCAATCAGTGTCGTAGGTTGTGGTGGTGTCGGTAGCAAAACCGATCTGGAGCATGTAGCAGCAGCAAAGGATTTTCTCGATAAGAATGATACAAAATCGGGTGTGATAGAGCTTAAAAGTGCGTTACAAAAGAATCCAGAAAATGCCGAAGCAAGACGGCTTTTGGGTGAACTAAATATTCAGATGGGCGATGGGCCTGCAGCAGAAAAAGAATTAAGGCGTGCGCTCGAGTTAGGTGTCGCAAAAGAGGCGATAGTCGCATCGCTCGCGGAGTCCTTAGCAATGCAGGGTAAATACCAGGAAATTCTCGATCAGATCGAAGCGCCCGCTAGCCTCGATCCAGCAGAAAAAGCTGATATTATCAGCTATCGAGGCGATGCTTGGCTCTCTAAAAGAAAAGCTGAAAAAGCCAAAGCAGAATATGAACGCGCTTTAGAGATTGATGCCGAATCAAGCAAAGCAAAGCTGGGCTTAGCTAAACTAGCGGTCGCCAATAAAGAGAGTGCAGAGGCAGAAAAGCTAATCTCCGAGGCGCTACAGTCATCGCCAGAAGATTCCGATATATGGCTTTTTCAAGCCGAACTGCAACGGGCAAAAGGCGAGATTGATCAAGCGGAAGAGAGTTATAGCCAGGCGATTAAGCTGAACAGCAGAAACCTAATGGCGCGTTACCAGCGAGCGCTGCTACGTATCGGCAAGAAAGATTTTGATAATGCCGAAAAAGATGTTGAAGTACTTAAAAAAGAGGCAGGAAATTCATTCCAGCGCCATTACGCAGAGGGAATGCTCGCCTTTTATCAAAAGGACTTCCCAGCGGCAGAGGCTGCGTTGGATCAGGCGGTCAAGCTGAATAGTAATTTTATTCAGGCAACTTTTTTTCGAGGCATCGCGCATTTAACGCAAAATCACATAGCGCAAGCAGAGAAGGATTTATCTCGTGTTCAGAAAACGCTTCCTAATGCAATCAAGCCACGTCAACTATTGGCGCAACTTAAAATCCAGAAAAAAGAATATAAAGAAGCGAAAGAACTGCTCGACCCGGTCATTAAATTCAAACCCGATGATCCGATTACGCTTAATTTGCTGGGAAACATCGAGTTTGCACTGGGAAATAACGACCAAGGAATGGAATATCTGCAAAAACTGGCGGAATTACAACCTGAAGATGCAGGCGTGCATGCACGGCTCGGTTTGGGGATGCTAAAAAGTGGTGAGCGAGAAAAAGCGATCCAACAACTCGAGCAGGCGAGTGAGCTAGCGCCAAATTTTGTACAGAGTGATGCCTTTATTGTCATGGCGCACTTTCAGGCGAAAGAGTACGACAAAGCCGAAAAGGTGATAGAGCAGATAAAAGCAAAACAACCAGATAGCCCGATTGCCGGCAACTTGACGGGAATGCTCAATCAGGCAAAAGGTGATCAATCTCAGGCGAAAAAGGATTTTGAAACAGTTCTAGCAAAATTTCCAGGTAATCCAGCCGCAGCGAGTGCTTTGGCAGGGTTGGCGTTAAAAGATAAAGACTATGTTTCTGTCAGGAACTTTTACCATGAAATTTTGGCAAAACACCCAAAGCATTTAAAAACAAAATTGCGTCTAGCAGTGCTGGAGGCTTTAGAGAGCAGGCCGAAAGAGATGGAGGCGCAGCTTAAAGAGGCGATAGAGGATCATCCCAAGGCATTAGCACCACGGCTTTTTCTATCTAGGTATTACACTCGTTATGGTCAGGCGGGGCGTGCGCAGACATTGTTGGAGGAGGTGAAGGCGCAGTATGGGAATAATGCTCAACTGCTATTTGCGCTATTTGATGCACAACTGGCAGATAAAAATATAACTAGAGCACTTAAAACGGCAGGGAAACTGGTTGAGGTTGCGCCAAAATCGGCGCAGGCCCAGTTTTTACTTGCTCGTGGCTATGAAGCAAATCATGACATAGATAAAATGCGACTAGCGCTAAATAAATCCCTCGAACTTGACCCTAAACACTTTCAATCTCGGATTGCGAAAGTAAAATTGTTAACATTGGAAAGAAAACTAGATGAAGTGGCGATAAACCTGCAAGAGCTAGCTACGGAGTTCCCTGATGATGTGGTGATTCTAGATTTACAGGGCTGGGTTGCAACTCGCAGCAACAAGCCACAAGAGGCGATCATTTCCTATCAGAGGCTGCAAGAAAAGCTACCGTCTACAAAAACGGTTATTGCCTTAGCTGAGGCAAACTGGCGTACAGGTAAGAAAAAAGAGGCGGTTGATCTCCTTTCCAAATGGGTTGAGGAGCATCCTGCTGATGCAGCCGCCCATTTTGAGCTGTCAAGATTTTATGCGGCGCTTGGAGAGGAAAAGGCCTCGCTGTCAGAGCTGGAAAAAGTGCTTCAGTTAAGGCCGGACAATATCCCGGCACTAAATGATCTGGCATGGAGTCTTCGTAACAGTGAGCCAGCCAGGGCGCTTGAGTATGCTGAGAAAGCTTATGAGAAAGCACCAAATTCTATACGAGTTCTTGATACATTGGCCATGGTTCTGCTAGAAAATGGTAAAACTCAAAGAGCCTTGTCTTTACTCCAGTTAGGCTTGGAGAAAACGCCAGAGTCACTTTCACTGAGATACCATCTTGCTATTGTGATGAGAGCAAACGGCCAGACAGATATGGCGGTTCAACAACTTAAAAATGTA
>QNFJ01000322.1 GCA_003646305.1 Gammaproteobacteria bacterium
AGATTATTGTTTACGTTTGGGTGAACGATGAAAGTACAAAGCGAGCTTATGATAGCAAGACTGATGCGTACCGAGTTTTTGAAAAAATGCTTAATAATGGTCATCCTCCTGATAGCTGGGATGAATTATTAAAAGATGTAAAAGCTTAGAAAAATAGGGTCAGGTCTTTCGTTATAAGATGAATTTGTGTTAAAGTTTTGCTATGAGTAGACCTTTAAGAATTGAGTTGGCCGGTGGGCTTTATCATGTAACGTCTAGGGGCGACAGGCGTGAAAATATTTATGAGAATGATGCGGATCGAAAGGAATGGTTAGCTATTCTTGGAAAGGTTTGTGAGCGTTTTAATTGGCGATGCCATGCTTATTGTTTGATGGATAACCATTATCACTTTGTTGTTGAAACGGTGGAGGGGAGTCTGTCTAAGGGTATGCGTCAGCTGAATGGTGTTTATACTCAGTATTTTAATCGGCAACATAACCGTGTTGGGCATGTGTTTCAAGGGCGGTATAAGGCGATATTGGTAGAAAAAGAGACTTATTTATTAGAGTTGGCGCGTTATGTTGTTTTGAATCCAGTGAGGGCAAAAATGGTCGCTCAGGTTGAAGATTGGCCTTGGAGTAGTTACTCGGCGATGTTGGGTAAAGTTTCGTTGTTTCCGTGGTTAGAAGTAAACTGGGTTCTTGGTCAGTTTAATGGTGATCGGTTGAAAGCAATGGATGGGTATATTGATTTTGTGCGAGAGGGTGTTGGCTTGCCTCCTATTTGGAATGGGCTTAAACAACAAATCTATATTGGGTCTGATGAGTTTATTGAGTCAATGCTTAAGAGGGGGGCACAAGATAATAAAAATCTTGACGATGTGCCGCTTATGCAGCGCCGGGTGAAGCCTAAAATGCTTGAGGTGTATCGTGAGCAGAACAGTAGTAGGAATGAAGCCATTAAGGCTGCGTTTAATTCGGGTGGATATACGATGAAGCAAATAGGCAGCTTTTTTGGTTTGCACTATACCTCTATTAGCCGAATCATTAATTCAACTAAATAAATATGACAACGAAAGACCTGACCCTGAAAACTTGTTAAAGCCAGACGCAATCGTGGCTGAGAAAGAAGCTTTAACTGTAGAAGAGATCGAGCAAGACCCCTTCATTAAAGAATTCATGGAAAAACTTTCTAGCGATCAGCAAAAAAGTTTTTCTGAGGAACAACTACAGGCGATAAAAGTTGCTTTCGGGGCGCGAACCTGGGGCATCCATTCGGTCGATATTAGAGGAACATTTAAGCTATTACGTTGGCGCTATTATTATGTTGTTTTGGCTGGGCGAAATAGGCGTTCTCTCAGTCGAGCTGAGCAAAAAGCTTATCGTGCAGCAGAGATTACCTTTTTGGCTTTGTTTGTAACCATCTCAACTTTATTCGGTTTATTGATCATTTATTTGGTTAAATCCGCAATGGGAATTGACCTGATTCCAGGATTCTCTTTGGGAATTTGGGGTTGGTTTAAAGAGGCGTTTTTAGTGTGAAATAAACATTGTCCTCTTTCGGGGGAAAGGTCAATTTTGGGAAAGAAACAGTGCTTCTGTATGAGCTGTTTTTATCTGAGCCACTGCTCTAAAAAACCGCGGTCATAGATATATTATGGTCTATAATTCTTGGGTAGAATTATTCATAAAAACAGTTAGTACAACAAGGAATCAAGGCTCGAAGGAAAATGACAAAAAAGACTATTACACATAACTCACGAAAAATAACCAAAGCAGTTTTCCCTGTTGCGGGGCTAGGGACGCGTTTTTTACCGGCGACAAAGTCGATTCCAAAAGAAATGCTACCCGTGGTGGATAAGCCGCTCATTCAATACGCAGTGGAAGAGGCTGTTGCTGCGGGTGTTGATACATTAATTTTTATTACAGGTCGAAATAAGGAAGCAATTGCAAACCATTTTGATAAGGCCTATGAGCTTGAACACGAGCTTGAACTAAAAAATAAAGAAGAGCGCTTGAGGGTGGTTAGAGAGATTATCCCATCTCATGTTGATTGCATCTATATTCGGCAAAGTGAGGCGCTGGGCCTTGGTCATGCGGTTCTTTGTGCGAAAAAAGCAGTGGGTAATGAACCCTTTGCTATCTTGCTTGCGGATGATCTAATCGATGGTAGTGGTGAACCCTGCTTGGCGCAGATGGCGAAGGTATTTGAACATACTGGTGGAAGCGTGATTGCCGTTGAAGAGGTGGAGCATGATAAAACGGACCAATATGGCATCGTGCAGGTAGAAAATGCCGCTGATCAAAGAACAACGATTCAAACAATTGTCGAAAAACCAAAGCCCGAAGAGGCCCCTTCAGATCTGGCGGTTGTTGGTCGTTATATTCTGACGCCAAGAATATTTGATTTGCTGGAAACAACGGGGAAGGGTGCAGGTGGTGAAATACAGCTGACGGATGCAATTAGTGATCTTCTTGGCGAACAACAGATCAATGCGTATAAATTTTCGGGTACACGCTACGACTGTGGCTCTAAGGCTGGCTTTTTGAAAGCTAATATTGAATTTGCGCTTCAACACCCCGATTTAGTTGCTCAACTGGAAGAATCCAGCCAAAAAATTTGTGGCAGTGCTAGCTAATTAAGGTGATTTGGTTTGCCTGTCATCGTTAGTGATAGGCAGGAAAATAGCTGATTCCGACAATACGCAGGAGCGTTACAGTCTCAAGTGTGGGTACTCAAATA
>QNFJ01000323.1 GCA_003646305.1 Gammaproteobacteria bacterium
CTACTGCACCGAGATGGTCAAGGAAGATCTCTCAACCGGCTTCCCGATTTTCAATATGCTTGACCATTTTTGTGGCGTTAATCACTCAAATATCCCCCTTGATGGCTCAGCCTTCACAATCCCTGAAATTGCCGACCTTCGCTTTACTGCCATTTCACTCACCAGTAAAGCGCCCCCCTATTCGCCACACCGGAATGACCCGCACGATGGCGATAATATTGGCGTCACTATTGAGCAAATCTCCACAGGCAAGAAATTATTCTATGCACCCGGCCTAGGCGCTACCGAAGAACAAACGATTGCCGCTATGCAGGCTGCTGATTGTGTGATGGTCGATGGGACTTTCTGGACAGACGACGAACTTGCCTCCGTAGGACGACCCGATGCGACCGCCTTTAAAATTGGCCATATGCCACAATCTGGGGAAGGAGGAATGATTGAATTTCTTCAGCAATTCTCCAAACCTCGAAAAATATTGATCCATATCAATAACACCAACCCGATTCTCGACGAAGATTCGCCGCAGCGAAAAATTCTTGATAACAATAAAATAGAAGTGTCGTACGATGGCATGGAAATAACGGTTTGACCGAGGAAAAGTAATGTCTAGCACAGAAAAACAGCCATGGAGCCGCGAAGAGTTTGAAGCAAAACTCCGCGAAAAATCCAGATTTTACCACCGAAATCACGAGTTCCATATCCTCATGAATGAGGGAAAACTCGATAAAGAGGCAGTACAGGGCTGGGTTGCTAATCGCTTTTATTATCAGGTTGCCATTCCGGTTAAAGATGCGGCTATCATGTCCAACTGCTGGGACCGCGAAGTTCGCCGCCACTGGATTCAGCGCATCATCGATCACGATGGTAATGAAGGTGACTCGGGCGGCATTGAGGCTTGGCTGGAACTGGGCGAAGCTGTGGGTCTTCCTCGCGAAGAGCTTCTCTCTCACAAGCACCTGTTGCCCGGTGTTAAATTTGCCATCGATGCCTATATCAATTTTGCCAAACAAGAACCCTGGCAAGTTTCGGCTAGCTCCTCTTTAACCGAGCTATTTGCGCCAACCATTCATCAAGATCGGATCGACAACTGGCCCGACCTTTACCCCTGGATTGATCAAAAAAAGGGCTATCGTTACTTCACAAAAAGGTTGACCGAAGCACGCCGCGATGTTGAAAGAGGGCTTGAGATTACCCTCGATTACTACAAAACACGTCAAGAGCAGGAAAGAATGCTCGATGTTTTGCAATTTAAGCTCGATATTCTCTGGACGATGGTGGATTGCATGTGGCTCGCCTATATCGCCAAAAAGCCGCCTTATCACAATATCCCACAGGCATGAAAATCAACCCGGAAACCCCAATCGCCTTCTCCCCACTGCATCGTTTGCAGTGGGAAGAGGCACAGCAGAAACATGTCATCCTCTATCCTGAGGGAATGGTTGAGCTAAGCCCTAGCGCAACCGAAATCCTCAAACTATGTGATGGCAAAAGGCACCTTGATGGAATTGTGAACGAGCTAGAAAAAAAGTTCGACACAACGGGACTCAAGGGCGATATTTTAGAATTTCTTGAGACGGCGTTAGTAAATGGTTGGATTACACAAAACTGAGATTACTCCTCCGCGTTGGTTATTGGCAGAATTAACCTATGCCTGCCCATTGCAGTGCCCCTACTGCGCCAACCCATTAGAGTATGAAAAGTACAAAAATGAGCTTTCCACCGAAGAGTGGGTTCGGGTACTCACCGAAGCACGCAAAATGGGAGCTGTTCAGTTGGGCTTTTCAGGTGGCGAACCACTGGTTCGAAAAGACCTTCCTATTCTCGTCGAAAAAGCGCGTGAACTCGGTTATTACACCAACCTAATCACCTCCGGTTACAACCTGACAGAAGAGAAAATAATCTCTCTAAAAGAGGCTGGGCTTGATCATATCCAGATCAGCATTCAAGCCAGCAGCGAAGAGCTAAATGACTACATCGCTGGCACAGAGAGTTTCCAAGAGAAAAAAGAGGTTGCCCGACTGATAAAAAAACAGGGTTACCCAATGGTGCTCTGTGTGGTGATTCATCGTCTCAATATTCACCAGATGGAAGATATTCTGGAAATGGCCATCGAACTAGGGGCGGATTATGTCGAGCTAGCCAACACGCAATATAACGGCTGGGCACTTCTCAATCGAGATATGCTTTTACCTACGCGCGCGCAATTCGAAGAGGCCGAAGCAATCGCCCACCGTTACCAGGAAAAGCTGCGCGGTAAAATGAAAATCTACTACGTCGTTCCCGACTATTACGAAGGTCGCCCCAAAGCCTGCATGAATGGTTGGGGAACCACCTTTTTGACCATCACACCTGATGGACAGGCGCTTCCGTGTCACTCAGCAAGAGAGCTTCCAAACCTTGACTGCCCAAGTATTCGGGAAATGTCTGTTCGTGAAGCATGGGAAGAGTCGGATGCCTTCAACAAATTCCGCGGGCTGGAATGGATGAAAGAGCCTTGCAGAAGTTGCCCCGATAAAGAAAAAGATTTCGGTGGCTGCCGCTGCCAGGCCTATCTTATGAGTGGAGATGCTACAAATACCGATCCAGCCTGTGACAAATCACCTCAACACCAGAATATTCTCCAGGCGATTGAGGAAGCAGGTCGCTATACATCAGGAGACACCGCGGCAAAACCACTTGTATTTAGAAACAGCAAAAATTCCAAGCAGTATCTATGAGAA
>QNFJ01000324.1 GCA_003646305.1 Gammaproteobacteria bacterium
CACACAGCGCTTCTTGCACAAAAAGGACTCTATGCAAAACTCTATGGCGAACGCCAACAATGACAACTTTCTCTTGACAATAACCGGCTTCGCTTTAGGATAAACCGCCCAACCCGATAAAGGGCTGGGTACCTAATAACATAAACCCTGAGGAGCTTTAAATGGCTGGAATTAAATTAATCGTTGCTTACCCTACCCCAAAAGATGTAGATGCTTTCGAAACACGTTACAACGAAGAGCACATCCCGATGGCCGCTGAAAAGCTGGCGGGTAAAACAAAGTTAGTGGCTTCAAAAATCCTTTCAATGGCTGATGGCTCACCGGCTCCTTTTTACAGGATTGCTGAAGTTCACTTCCCTTCAGCAGAAGTGCTTCAAGCTTGTGCAGAATCAGAAGGTGGGCAGGAAACAATTGGTCATGCGATAGAAATCTCTACGGGTGGAACACCACTGTTCATGGTTGCAGAGGAAGAAGTTATCACTTTCTAAACCGGAACAGAGTCATCGTTCGAAATAAAGCCTCTGCCATTATGGTGGGGGCTTTATCTTTATTAGGGCGAATTAAAGCTGCTTTTTTGCCTGGTTTAAGATTCGCGGGATCCCCCATTTTTCACAATGTGTGCATTACACACCGTTTCTTTCAGCACCATTGCGCATAGACATTTCTGGCCACATTAAAAATGCGCCCATAAAAAAACAGCACGCACCCAATAAAGTGAACATTGTTGCCCAGGTTATAAGCAGGTTTGAGGCAGGTTCAAACACAGCAAAGCTCAGTAGTGCTGAAATTAGAAATGCCACACACCCCATAGAATTAATGAACGTTATCCACCAGTGGATACCACGGTTGTGCGCGAATGAGGGCCAGCACCACCAGCGATTGCACATCTCATAGACCGCCAGACTGGCTGACAGTTGAAATAGGATGGAGCCCATAATATTCGGCGTCCAAATGAGTAGCTCGTGCACAACCCAACCTAGATCGAAAAATGCATTAAAGGTATTCACATTGAACATAAGTGTCCCAACAAACTGACTGAACGCGGACAAAAAGCCAATATGGTGGGGTTGAACTTCAAATTCCTGGTGTAGCATCTGCTTCCAGGTTGTCACTATACCGATCAGCGTAATGGATTGATGAAGTTGACAATAAGCCGCCGAGGTAAAAAATATTGAACCAACGAAAAAAATCAATTCGAGAATAAGTTCATCTTTACTGCTTGCCAAATACAGCACACACCCCAGTGCAAAAAGGGCGGCGCCCACCATAAATAAAGTGGCTATCCACCAATTTAATTGCTTTGGCTCTAACACCCAAATCCGTAATAATAACGGAGGCTGGGGTTCACCCATGCTTAAAGCCGCCCCCTTCCTCTTCGGTCATGGGAGTGGAAACAGGGTGCCTCTTCAGGTGAGCGAGCGCTCGCTGGCAATCTTCTAGCAGCAGATCTGCTAAATCTCGGCTAAAACCGTGGCGCACTAGAATTCTTTGAATAACCTGACCTTCAAGATTGGCTGGTAATGCATAGGCGGGAACCTGCCAACCTCGAGCCCGTAATCGGTCGGCAAAATCAAATAGGCTAAAGCTGTGATCTACTCCCTCTTTTAATTTCCAGCTAAGTGCTGGAATACCATCACTCCCGTCATAGATAATTTCGAAGGGGCCCAGTTGACCGATTTCTTTAGCAAGATAAACGGCAAGCTCTCTACACACAGTGTGAATACCCCGATAACCCTCTTTACCCAGACGAAGAAAGTTGTAATATTGCGCGACTACCGAACTACCAGGTTTTGAAAAGTTGAGGGCAAAATCAACCATATCGCCACCTAAGTAATTGACCCGAAAGACAAGGTCTTCTGGCAAATCTGTTTTATTATGCCAAAGTACCCAACCGACACCTAGCGGCGCAAGACCAAATTTATGACCAGAAGCATTGATAGATTTCACCCGTGGGAGCCGAAAGTCCCACACCAGATCGGGTTGTAGGAATGGAGCCAAAAAACCACCACTTGCTGCATCAACATGAATAGGAATATTTAGCCCGCTCTTTTGTTCTAGATGATCCAGCGCATCACTGACTTCTTGAACAGGCTCGAATTGCCCAGTGAACGTCACACCCAAAGTTGGAATTACGCCAATAGTATTTTCATCACAACGCGAAACAACCTCTTCACCATTCATAATATAGCGATCAGCTTCCATGGGAATTTCACGCAACTCCACACCCCAGTAGCGACAAAATTTATGCCAGCAGACCTGTACCGGCCCCGTGACCAAGTTGGGCTTATCAAAAGGTTTATTTTGAGCTTTTTGTGCATCCCGCCATTGCCACAGTAAAGCCATACCGCCCAGCATTGCCGCTTCACTTGAACCCGTTGTTGATGTTCCGGTTGCATTGGCAGAATCGGGAGAGTTCCACAAATCAGCCAGAATATGCACACAACGGCTTTCGATTTCGGCAGTTTGTGGGTACTCATCTTTATCAACCAGATTCTTGTCGACAGTGAGCGTCATCAAATCAAGCACTTCTGGCTCGAGCTAGGTTTGACAAAAAGTAGCCAGATTTTGGCGAGAGTTACCATCCAGCATCAGCTCATCTGCGACCAAGCGGTGAATAACCTGCGCGTTGTGCTCTTGCTCGGGCATTTTGTACTTCGGAAGCCTGAGTGAAACGTCTATTGAGGCATAAATATCGTCATCAAGCCGTTCCCTAAC
>QNFJ01000325.1 GCA_003646305.1 Gammaproteobacteria bacterium
TAGCGCCATAAGGTGATTAACGCGTGTTAACGCCGCTTTAGCGCTGTAATAGCTGTACTGAATGGCGAGAATTTCCTGTACAGGTGCCATCATGAACCAGAGGTAACCAAAGACAGCAAACATCTCACCGACTGTCAGGTCGGAAAAAACCACCATCAACATGGCGATTGCGCGGAAAATATCGAAGCCAAACAGGAAGACCATGAAACTAAGGCGACTGGCAACATCGCTTTTCCATGCGTAAAGGGCGGAGTGTTTCTTTATGTTGCGAGCCCTTTCAACTAATTCATGAATGTAGTGCCTTTCGCGATTGCTGGCTCTAATCTGGTGGATCGCATCGAGTGTTTCGGTTAATGCCTGCTGGAAAAGCTCAAAAGCCCTGTTTTCATCTTTCTTAAGTTCTTTAACGCGTTTTCCAAGAATCGTCGTGAAGTAGATAACAAGTGGGTTTAAAAAGAGAATGAAGAGAGCAATCTGCCAGTGCATCCAGAGCAAAATTACTGCGGTACCAATAATCGTGAAAACAGCAACCAGAAAGCGGCTGGTTGTCGTGCCAATAAAATTATCAACCGTTTCTAAATCAGTCACAAAATGAGAGGCGACAGTACCACTCCCGATTGTTTCGTACTCTGCCATTGAGATACGTTTTAATTGCTGTAAAAGATTCGTTCGGATTCGAAAGGTGATTTCTTTAGCAATAATGGAAAACTGACGGCTCTGTAGTACGTTGAACACCATTGCCATTAAGCGCAGCAGGAGGGTTAGGAATAGTATGGCAAAGATATAGAGGAAAGGACCATGCCACGTTTCGGGGAAGAGCTGGTTCATTATGCCAACTGCGGTAGCAGGCTGGTTTAGTAGAACCTCATCAACGAGCACCGGCATCAACAGTGGAACAGGGACGCTCGCAATAACAGCCAGGATAGCAATCAGATTGGCCGTAATAAGCTGCTTTTTATGAGATAGGGCGATATTGAGAACATAGCGCCAGTCATATTCTGTTTTTTCTACTTTAGTGGAAACGCTGTCATCGGTGGTATTACTACTCAAAGTGCATGGCCATCTTTATTATTCGGAAGAGCATCGAGATTGCGATGTTTCAAGGTATGGGCCGAGCAGTATACAACAGTCGTTTTATTGGCAAACGGCTAAAAGAACTTTTGTTTTTTAAATTGGGTAGGAAGTTTGTGACACCAGCCCTCTATTAAATCGGGGCTGGAGTCACACAAATAACGATATTCTAGTGGGCGGCTTGAGCAGCAGAGCCCTCGCTAGCTTTTATCATTGTGAAAAGCTCGTCTTTCAAACCAAGCCGTCTCTTCTTCTGGCCTTCAAGATAATCATCAGAAGTCGCTTCTGCACCACCCTCTATTCTAATGATTTCATGATCAAGCTCATGGTATTCACTGAACAGTCTCGCAAAGCGATGGTTGTTCATTTTAAGGTTATGAATCTCATCCCTATACTCAGGAAGTTCGTGTATAAGGTCGTGTTTTTCTCCAAGCATTTACTTTTTCTCCTAGTTAGCACAATTAATACATTCAACTGCATAAGGTACAGCATTTAATCTATCATGATTTATTTCATTACCACAGGTCACGCAAACACCATACTCACCCTTTCTGAGCCGCTCTAATGCTTGCTCTATTTGTAACAACTCCTCACTCGCCTCACGACGGAGTTCGGTTAAAACAGGTTCATTTTCCATTTCAACAGCCCGCTCAGACGAATCTGGATCCCAGCCCGACCGAAAATCACGATCGACAGATTCAACGCGCCTCGTTAACTCTTTACGTTTTTCAACTAAAACATTCTCAACTGAAGAAAGATTCATCACCCAGCCCCTTTTTTTCGTTACCTATAGTGTAGAAAATGGCTGAATTAAGGTATTGATTCAGATCAATTAGTTAGCACAAAACCGAATAAAATAGTGATTGGTGTAAAATAGCCGATAATTATTCGATACCTGCCACTAACCGAAGTCTATCTTTCAATTATTGATGCTTAATACGACCGAAAAAATGGCGGGCGGACTCCTGTTTGCCAGTATGGCCCTGACTATAATGAGCCACTTTCTGCCACTCATCCCTTTTTGGTTGCCTGGTCTGGTTGCCTGGTTGTCTGGCGTGCTGCTAGTTTCTGGTGCGACAGTAGAGCAAAAGAAAATTTCAACTGTGCTGCTATTGATTGGGATAGTGGGGTGGTGCTGGGCATGGTTTCTCGGGGTGCCAGTTGACTGGCAAAAAGCTTCATCAATGAACCAGAATCTTATTACCTTATTTGTTGGTGTTCACTTTCTAAGACTTGTTGCTTTGCCAGACAGCCATGAAGAAGAGCGACTACCACGAGGAGAAAAGGCATTTATAACCACTTTTCTTGGACTGCATACCCTTGGAGCGGTGATCAATATGTCAGCGGTTATTTTGGTGGGTGATCGGATTTCTAAACATGAAAAATTGACCAAAGTACAAGCGATGTTACTGGTTAGAGCACTGGCATCAGCCGCATTCTGGTCGCCATTTTTTGCAGCTTTTGGGGCTGCAATGGCTTTTGCTGAGAACAGTTCATTGGTGATTGTGCTTGGTGCGGGGTTATTTATTGCTCTGATTGCACTTGGAATAAGTTTTCTTGAATTTAAAAAAGAGGCGGCTAAAAATGTAGAAAGCTTTGTGGGATTTCCGATTCATTTTGA
>QNFJ01000326.1 GCA_003646305.1 Gammaproteobacteria bacterium
ACAAAGACAAAAATCTGCCTGCTAGCATTTTAATGACCAACCGCTCTCCACTTAAAATCATTTTTTTACTGTTTGCCTTTTGCTTTAGCACATTGGTAATGGCGGCTGACAGCCCAATTATCGCAGCAGCGGCGAGCGTTAAATTTGCGCTAGAAGAGATTCGCAGTGCTTTTCAAAAAGAGCACGGCAAAATGGTCCGGATCAGTTACGCCTCTTCTGGCAGTTTGACTCGCCAAATTCAACAAAATGCCCCTTTTGAGCTATTCCTGTCGGCCAATAGCCAATATGTCGATATCCTTTATCAACAACATAAAACCATCGATAAAGGGACAACTTATGCGTTAGGGCGGCTGGCATTATTAACCACCAGGAATTCTAGAATCCCGCTTGATGAAGCTTTGGAAGGAATTAAGCAGGCCTACCAGAATGGGCAGATAAAACGCTTTGCCATCGCCAATCCTGAACATGCCCCCTACGGCATCGCTGCACGCGAAGTCCTGCAAGAACAGGCATTATGGGAACAGATCAAACCCCACCTTGTACTGGGTGAAAATGCTGCCCAGGCGACACAATTTATCAGCTCGGGTGCCGCACAGTCTGGCCTCACCTCCTACTCTCTGGCACTCGCCCCGGCACTGCAAAACAGAACGCGCTTTTTATTAATTCCGGCAAGGTATCATCAACCCTTGCAACAGACCGCCGTACTGCTCAATCATGCAAGCGATACAGCCAAGCTATTTTTCAACTATCTACAGCAGGACAAAGCCCGTCGCATCCTCTTACATTACGGCTATAGCCTTCCCTAAAGAATTCTGATGGATTGGCAAGCACTCACCTTATCGATCAAACTGAGCCTCGTTGCACTGCTCTTTCTGCTACCCATTGGGCTATTTTTTGGTCGCTGGTTAGCCTATCGACAGTTTTGGGGAAAGTCGCTACTGCAAACAATCCTGACTTTACCACTGGTTCTGCCTCCAACCGTACTGGGTTACTACATGTTGGTTGCCTTCAGTCCCGATGAAGGCTTCGGCGCCTGGCTTACAGAAACTTTTGGCACCTCTTTCGTCTTTAGTTTTGAAGGGCTTGTACTCGCCTCAGTCATCTTCAACCTCCCCTTCGCCATTCAGCCAATGCAGCGGGCCTTCGCCACAATCCCCCGTGAGATTCGTGATGCTGCCGCCTGCTGCGGAATGAAACCCCGTCAGGTTTTCTGGAAAATAGAGCTCCCCCTTGCTTGGTCCGGTGTTGTTTCCGCAATGGTGCTCTCATTCGCCCATACGCTCGGTGAGTTTGGCATTGTTTTAATGGTTGGCGGCAATATCCCCGGAGAGACACAAACGATTGCCATCTCGATTTACGACCGCGTACAGGCTTTTGATGATCAGTCTGCCTCGATTATGTCGCTCAGTCTGCTGCTCTTCTCAATATTAACGATCTCCTTCACTTACTGGCTCTCCATGCGCAGCGAGCAGAAGTATGATTGATCCAGACAAAGCTGCGATCCACGTTAGCCTACAGCAACAAAAACCGATCCCGTTATCGGTTGAACTCGCCTGCAACGCGGGCGAACTGCTGGCGCTCGTCGGCCCATCGGGCAGTGGAAAAACAACCATCCTCTTTGCTATTGCCGGCCTGCACCAGTCAGAACAGGGGGAAATTCATTGTCAGGATGAAGTTTGGCAAAACAGCGATCAAAAGCATTTTTTACCAACACATCAGCGCCATGTCGGTATGGTCTTTCAGCATTATGCACTGTTCCCCCACATGACTGTGCTCGACAATATTCAGCAAGCACTGGCCGATCTACCCAAATCCCAGCGACCCGCTGAAGCACTCGCACTGTTAAAAAAAGTCCACCTCGAAGGGCTCGAAAGTCGCTATCCAAAAACCCTCTCTGGCGGCCAACAACAACGTGTTGCAGTCGCTCGAGCATTAGCCAGACGACCAAAAGTATTACTGTTAGATGAACCCTTCTCAGCCGTCGATCAGGTGACCCGAAGAAAACTCTATCGTGAACTGCTCGCACTGCGAAAGTCACTCAATATGCCGATGATTTTAGTCACCCACGACCTGGAAGAGGCGGCCCTACTGGCAGACCGCATTGCGTTACTGCATAAAGGTGAGATATTGCAGACCGGCACACCCGAGTTTGTTGCCTCTCATCCAGAGACAGCTACCGTCGCCCGCTTAATGGATCAGCAAAATCTATTTACTGCCAAAGTTGTAGAACATAACAAAAAGACTCAAAAAACCCACTTACGCTGGCGGGGCATTCCGCTAGAAGCAACCTATCAGCCTCAATCCCCCCTAAACGAGCGGGTTTGCTGGGTGATCCAGCCCTCCAGCATTATGCTGCACCGACGCGACAAACAAACAAAAGGTGATCAGGAAAACCCCTTTCAGGGCAAAATAGTCGAGTATATAGAAAGCCGCGGACTCGCCAATATACTCGTAGAAATTGACCCCGTATTAAGAATCAATATCGCCATCAACGTCCCCCTGCACGTTGCACGAAGAAATAAATTAGCCCTTAATGAAAATATTGGCATTTCGCTGCTTAGAGAAGGAATTCATCTGATGCCTTATCAGCCATTAAGGCGAGAGGTTTAGGGGAAAACCTTACTTTTTCGCTCCTATTGTTTTCCGGGAGGGATTACGGCGAGGCTCAGGTAGGCTATTTGGG
>QNFJ01000327.1 GCA_003646305.1 Gammaproteobacteria bacterium
CCTGTCAGGGATCATTATTGGCCATGGTGAAAAAATAACGACCCGCCATGCTTTCCTTATTTCGGTTGTCTACGTCCTGGCGACGGCAGTCACCTATACCTTCTTTGGTGTTCTCGCTGGATTATTTGGAGGCAACATACAGGCGCTATTTCAAAATCCTTGGGTTCTGACAACATTTAGTGCCCTTTTTGTCGCGCTGTCTCTCTCGATGTTCGGTTTTTATGAGCTTCAACTACCCAGCAGTGTACAGTCTCGGCTGTCTGAGCTCAGTCATAAGCAAAAACACACCTATATTGGAACGGCCATTATGGGTGTTCTATCTGCATTAATTGTCGGGCCATGCATTGCGGCCCCACTTGCGGGCGCTTTGATTTATATCGGCCAGACAGGTGATGCGCTTCTCGGTGGGCTCGCTCTCTTTTCAATGGGAATTGGCTCTGGTATACCACTCATTATTATCGGCACATCGGCTGGTAAATTGATGCCGAAGGCCGGCCCGTGGATGTATGCGATCAAAGCCTTTTTCGGTGTCTCTCTGTTAGGTGTCGCCATTTGGTTGATGGAGCGTATTCTTCCCGTTGAAGTAACAATGCTACTCTGGGCCTTACTGCTAATCTGCTCTTCGGTATATATGCACGCGACCGACCCACTTAAAGAGGAGCATACCGGGTGGCACAAACTATGGAAAGGCGTCGGGCAGCTCCTCCTTGTTACCGGAGTTTTGATGGTGATTGGCGCTGCGTCTGGCAATAAAGATATTTTTCAGCCCCTTCGTGGTTCCAGCAGCGGCAGCACCTCGACTGCGCAATCCTCGCCATCATTCACAACCATTCATTCTCTTGATGCGCTCAACCAGCAAATTGAAATTGCCAGCAAGCAAAATAGATGGGTGATGCTCGATTTTTACGCCGACTGGTGCATCTCATGTAAGGAGATAGAGGCGACATTTCGCGATGCTAACGTTCAGCGACACCTCGCCAAAATGTCACTTATAAAAGCCGATGTCACCGATAACAGTGAAGAAGAGAAAGCCCTTTTAAGCCAGTTTGGCCTGGTCGGCCCTCCCGCGATCCTCTTCTTTGCACCCGACAAGCTGGAACGTAAGCCGTTTAGGGTGATCGGTTATAAAACCGCCGAACAATTTCTGGCTCATCTTGAGAAACTTCAATGAGGAGGCCGCTAAGGGCTAGGATGGCCAGATTTTTATTCTGCCTCACCCTGTTAACACCAGCCATAGCGCTATCAGACAATGCCGGTTCGAGCATGAAACCCAGCCAGGCCATTCCATTCTCTCTCCCTGACCCGAAAGGCCTTCCTCACAAGTTAAGCCAATGGAAAAACCATGTTATTGTCCTAAATTTCTGGGCAACCTGGTGCCCGCCTTGCCTTAAAGAAATACCTGAATTTATCAAACTACAGGAAAAATTTGGTGCTAAAGGGCTTCAATTCATCGGTATCGCGATAGATGATGCAAGTGAAGTAGAGAATTTCGTTGAGATGCACGATGTTAACTATCCTGTATTAGTGGGAGAAGCTGAAGCCTCGGATATCGCCTTCTTGTACGGAAACCATCTTGGTGTTCTACCTTTTTCTGTCGTTATAGACCGAAAGGGAATGATTGTTTCGCGTCACAAAGGCGAATTAACACCCGAAAAACTGGAGGAAATAATTCTGCCTTTACTTTAGGCCGCTGAGCAGGCATGAATAAAGCCTAATTGTGGATAATTTGCGGCTAAAATGCTCTAAAAAAGCTTATCTGGACAAAGATTGTATAATTAAGGCAAAATGGCACCTTCTTACTTGGAGTCGCTGAAAAACCGGTCTCTCTAAATCGCAAGATAACGGCAAAATCGAAACCGATGGCGAAAATATCAGTCCTAAATGGCCCAAACCTGAACCTTTTGGGAACACGAGAGCCCGAACTTTACGGCAGCGAGACCTTGTCTGACATTCAGTCCACGTTAGAGAAACTAGCGCTGGCGAAGGGCCATTCTCTGAGCTTTTACCAGAGCAACGCTGAACATGAGCTCGTTAACACCATACACGATGCAAAAAAAGAGCAGACTGACTTTATCCTCATCAACCCGGCAGCATTCACTCACACAAGCGTCGCCATCCGTGATGCCCTACTTGCAACAGAAATCCCTTTTTTCGAGGTTCATCTCTCAAATGTCTACGCTCGCGAGGCTTTTCGTCAACACTCCTATTTTTCTGATATCGCCCAGGGTGTGATCAGTGGATTTGGGGCTTTAGGGTACGAACTCGCTCTGCAGGCAGCATTTAAACAATTGACTAAAAATTAACAAAGGCCATAACCATGGATATCCGCAAAGTAAAAAAATTAATCGAACTGATTGAAGAGTCAGGCATCGCTGAGATCGAGATTCATGAAGGCGAGGAGTCCGTACGCATTAGCCGCTACGGTGAAGCAGGTAATGCAGTAGCCATTGCGCCCGCCATCACCGCACCATCCGTTGCTGAACCAGAACAGGAGGATGCTGTCGAAGAAATTGCTGCTGATGCCATACGTTCACCGATGGTGGGCACTTTTTATCGTTCTCCAGCACCTGGCGCAAAAGTATTCTGCAATGTAGGTCAGCGCGTCAGTGTTGGCGATACACTTTGCATCATCGAAGCCATGAAAATCCTCAACCAGATTGAATCCGACAAAGCGGGTACG
>QNFJ01000328.1 GCA_003646305.1 Gammaproteobacteria bacterium
CCGAGTCTGGCCAGGATATTGAGAACGGCGAGGTTTGAGTTTGCCTTGACGGCGTAACAGATCAGGTGTGGGCGGTCGCCAAAACCATCATTGAAGGCATGCCAGTGTTTCTCGAGTGTTGATCGAGAGTACACGTAACAAGGTGTGCCGTGCTGTTCTGCAACGGATGTTAGCGAGCAGTCTTCAGCAAAAAGCTGCTCGCTGCGGTATTCAAAATAATCCATATCTATTTTGTTGTCGCTATTGTGCTAGCCGGTGGGTCAGGCATGTAAAGAGGGCCCTTTTGCCCGCATCCAGAAAGTACTAACAGGCAGATGGCTATGGCAGAGGCAGTTTTTAAAAAAGTTGTTAATCGCATTGGCAGCATGGCTCAGGAAATTGGAATAATTCTACCTGACCAGCTGGCGGTATCAAAGACAGTTCAGTCGATCTTCGATTTTTTGCTTTTGCTTTAGAAAGTGGGTGGTTTGGAGCTGCGATGTTAATTCAGCCCCGAGAGACTGAGGAGGGATGTCTATGTCTGTTATGTAAATTGGGTAGTCTTCAATACCAGAGCGTACCTCTTTAATTTGCTCAGCAACTTTTTGAAAAAGCGCATCTCCTCCGTATTCAAGAGAGGAGAATTCCTGACCATCACAATAGATTGATGTTGTTTTTGGCTGGCCAGTCTGGCTTTCCTGAACAACGCGTAGCTCGAAAAAGGCAGGGTTATTCGAAGGAAAAAAAAGTGTCTGTTGTGGCCGGTATTGTTGTGAACTTTCTTTATGAATCCTGTAATAACTGATTCGTTTATAAGCAGGCAGTTCGGTCGTATCATTTAGCAGTAGAGCGCCTCGAGAAAGAATCGAATCAATAAATAGTGTGAAGGGTTCGAGGAGGCTGTTTTGGTCATGAAAGGCTGTATGTTGGTGAAAAAGAGAGCCACGCTCATCGAGCACAAAAAGTTCGGCCTCCTCATTTTCTACGAGATAAAAAAGCTGAATGGCACCGGGCCGGTTGTGCTCGTATATTGCAGGAAGAGGAGATGCTTCGAGTGCATGACTATCAAAAGTAACCGGACTAAAGTGAGTTTGTGGACTAGCCAGCTCTTCATAAAGTTGCTCGATGCTATCTAGTTTCCAATGGTGAAGGCCAGAATCGGTTTTCTGGAACAGGTAAAAATGATCTTCTCCACGAAGTAGATAACGGGGCGTACTGTTGTCGGGGGCATTTTCAAGAGTCGTTTTTAGAGACTGAAGAACATCTTTTCCTCGTAGCGCGATACTACGTGCCCGGGGAGAATTGAAACTTAGACAATCAAAGTGGAATGGAAGCGTGCTCTCTTTGGGTTGATTGGCCAGGGCGAAATTGATGGTGTCACGTAGACAGTCCATAAACCCATCAAGCCCCTCATAGCGGCGGATCAGAATTTCATGCCACGATGTGAAGATAAGTTGTTCAACGGAGTGAACCATATTGGTTCGCATAGCACCATAGCTCAGTGAGTCTGAGCGGTTACTCATCAGGTGGCGGCCTTTTTCCATATCTGGCACAGGATTCATTCCAACATTGATAAACAGGGCTGTTGAAACTAAATGGGGTGAGTGATTGTATATTTCTAAAGAATCACCCTCAGCAGGGCGCTTGCGGATTAAGCTATTTAAGTTGCGAATGATTGAATGCAGTTCAGCGGTTGTTATTTTGCTGTTTTGAGTATGAAGGGTGAAGATACTGTTTCTTTGAAAAAGTCTGTTTGCAGCGCCCCACGCAAGCAGTTCAAGCAGGCTTTGTGTTTTGCGCAAAGTGGTTCTAGATGCACACTCTTTCTCTTCTAGTTGCCCTCTGAAAATTGCCCAACCATCCTGTCCGTCCGCTAGCAAGATCTGTTGTAGCGTTATATGCTCCTCTTCAAAATGGGCATGCAGGTCGCTGTCGATAATATCGATTTTCCCCGGCTTTTTCTCAAGAGCAGCACGAAGTTTTCTGCCAAGCAGTTTCAGTTCGTCACTCTGCATAGCGGTATCGTGACCTTGCTCACGCGCAAAACGGGTGAGTGCTCGGTAGCTAAAATTAAGCTCATTGGAGATCAGGTTTCGTTCCTGAATCGCATGCTCAATGTTCCAGTGCTGTTTAATATCGAGGCGTTTTACTTGATCCTCTTTCCAGCTCCACTGCTGTAATAGTGTTTCCAGCAACTGGTTTCGCCAGTGGAAAGTAGATGATTTTGGCTGGCGGTTCAAATTTTCTGTAATTCTATAGTAGAAACAGTGCCGGGCAAGCTCTAGCCGTTTCTCTTTTTTCTGATCGACAAGATAATGCTCGACCTTTTTATACATGAGCAGATAGGGGTCAAGCTCGTTTATATCGAGACAGCCACCGTAGATTGCCTGCTTTAACTTAAAACTGATCCATTCTGTCTGCGGGTATTCATGGGCATAATTTTCTGTCAGCAAGAGTTTGAGAAGGGATTTATACGGTGAACCCACCGCTTTATAGAGATGCCACAAGGAGGCGCTAAGAAACTCCTCTGCTGGAACGTGTGTTAAGCCACCAAAATCGATAATTTCTGCCTTGGAGATAAAGCGCTTATCAATAAGATGGCGAACGTAGGTGTCATAGTTATGTTCTTGATGGGGGGGAACCAGCCACCAAACAGGGAAGCTGCCAGCAATGTGCAATCCTGTGCGATAGAACTCTTC
>QNFJ01000329.1 GCA_003646305.1 Gammaproteobacteria bacterium
ATGCACCGCTACTGATTCTGGACGAAGCCACCTCCGCACTAGACACCGAGTCTGAGCGAAAAATCCAAAACGCTCTTGAAGTCGCCATGAAAGACCGAACTACACTGGTTATCGCACACCGACTATCTACGATAGAAAATGCAGATACGATTATTGTCATGGATAAGGGAGAAATAGCGGAAAGCGGCTCTCACAAAAATTTACTGGCAAAAAATGGACTTTACACCCAACTGCATCGCATGCAGTTCAAAGAGCCCTCCACCAACTGACACATTTCTGATGAACAAAATCTACGATCTCATTGTTCGAAACAAATTTCTTATAAATGGAGTAGGACATGAAATTATTATCCCCTCTGGCACAAGGAGATCCCTGAAAAAAGTCACCATCAAAGTCAGAGGTAATAATAATCGCCTCATTATTGGTAGGGGGACGAAAATCACTAACACCGAGATCAGACTTGACGGGGAAAACAATACTATTGAGCTGGGCGAAAACTGCCAATTCAAGAGTGGAAAGATTTATTTGAAAAATGGGAGCAATAAGCACATCAGGATTGGTAACGATACAACTGTGGAAGGTGCTTACCTGCTCACCGATGAGCAAGCAAATATCGAGATTGGCCGAGACTGCATGCTCTCCACAGAAATCATGATTCGAACCGGTGACAAACATTCAATTCTGGATTTGCACAGCAGAAAAAGAATCAACCACGCGCAGGATATATTTATTCACAACAGGGTGTGGATAGGGCGCGGCGCACTGATACTCAAGGGAACAAGGCTACAGGAGGAAACCATCGTAGGCGCCAAATCTATCGTAACTTCATCATTCAACACCGCCAATATCATTATCGCTGGCTGTCCTGCCAAAACGGTGAAAGAAAATATTTACTGGGACAGAAAACTCCTTTAAAGAGACCACCAACCATATTGGCAGATCACATTTTCACTCGGGCAGTTATAATTCACCTGTTATCTCATTTTTGGGATTAATTTAGACTTTCAGCAAAAACAATGACGAAGAAAAAGATCATTCTAGGCTTACACACCGGGCACGATGCAAGCGCATGCCTTTTTATCGATGGCAAGCTGGCTGCTTTCTGTAAAGAAGAACGGGTGACTCGAGTCAAGAATGTTGGTCGTTATTTCCACTTAAAATCGATCAATGAGGTTTTAAGAATAGCTGAAATTGAACTGGATGATATTGACGCTATCGCAATGACGCGCCTCAAGCTGCCCATTTCTTCCTTCAAAAAGACAGATACCCCTGTAAAAACAAAAATAAAACAACTGTTCGCCTCCAAACGAGAAATTAACATCATTTCTCAAATGCTTAAGACAGGCATTTATTCTGAGCAGACGCTCATTTCCACAAAGGCTATTTGCAAAGAGATGGGCTTTAGAGAAGAAAAACCCATCTATTTTACGAACCATCATCTCGCCCATAACCTCTGCAGTTTAAAATTTACTGACTGGGAAGATGGATTATTCCTTAGCTGTGACGGTGGTGGTGACCGCCTGCAATACGCCGCTTATGGACTTAAAAATAACCAGTTCAAGCGCATCATTGGTGGCGATGAAGAAACCTTCTCGACGGGGCAAAATAGCGCCGCTTCGATTGGTCTGGCATATTCCTATGCAACAAAACTAGCTGGCTTCACACCCAATAGGCATGAAGGAAAAATAACAGGGTTGGCAGCATTCGGGAAACCGGAACTAGCGGACGAATTAATTTCTAAATTCCGCATTGAAAATGGGGCTGTACTCTCTGAATTTAGCGGCTTAGATGAACTCCATCGTTATCTCGATAAAATTTTTGAACATAAAGACCGAACCGTTATTGCCGCCTCCATTCAGCAGGCTACCGAGCAGGTCACTCTAAAATGGGTCAAAAACCTTCTGGAGCTATTCCCTACTCGACACATCGCTCTGACAGGAGGTGTTTTTTCTAATGTCCGATTAAATCAATTGATTGCAGAAATTGAAGGGATTCAGGAAATTTATGTATTTCCAGCCATGACAGATGATGGTTTATCTATTGGCTGCGCGGTTGATGCAGAAATCCAGTCAGATGGGTTAGAGAAGCTATACCGCTATCGTCTTGAACACACCTATTATGGCTATAACTACACAGCTCATGATCTGGAAAAAGCAGCATCAGGCCATAGTTTAAAAACCATTTCCACACTGGATGCGGCGAAGAAGGCGGCTGAATTACTAAAAGATGGTTATGTGGGTGCCATATTTACAAAATCGATGGAAATGGGGCCACGAGCTTTGGGTGCTAGATCAATTTTAGCAAGTCCCGCTCAGCGCGATGTTAATGACAGCATTAATTTGCGCCTGGAAAGAACGGAGTTTATGCCATTTGCTCCATTTGTATTATCAGACGATGCTCGAGAAGTATTTGAGGTTAACGATGCAAATGAGTATGCCTGCCGCTTTATGACCATAACAACGAACGTCAACCCAAAATACCATGATGTAATTCCGGCTGTAGTGCACGTGGACGGAACAGCGCGCCCTCAAATTATTTACAAAGAAGACAATCCCTTATACTACTCAATCCTTGAGGAATTTAAGGCGCTGACTAATATCCCTTGCCTGGTCAATACCAGCTTTAATGCACATGAAGAACCCATCATAAACACACCAGAAGAAGCTGTTACCGC
>QNFJ01000330.1 GCA_003646305.1 Gammaproteobacteria bacterium
GGGCCAGGGCCAGGGCCAGGGCCAGGGCCAGCTCGCAAGCCGTATTCACGGTATCGAGGTCATGGCGTTGTACCATCAACAACAGTTCAACAAACTCTCGATCACCACCAGGGCGTTTGAGGTAACGCAACCGGATACGCTGTATTGCCCGGGGAAGATCCCAGTCCTTGAACGGCGCGCCATTACGCAGTGCGCCGGGTTTGCGTTTCAGGATGGGCACATAATGCCAGGGCTCAATCAGATAATGATTCATAATCGACAGGAACCGGGCGTTAAACTGACGTGATTTTCCGGCACCGATGGCGGTGACCATGGTTTTGGGATTATCGATGATGACCTTGCGGGGAATACCCTGGAAGAAGGTCAAGGCTCGCATGTGGGCATCGAGCACCATCTCCAGAGACTCCCGATGGTAAGCCACAACAAATGGTTTGCGGCTATGACACAGCCGGAAGTGCGCGACCTTAATCTTGTGGGTGATACCGCCCAGGTCCACTATCTCGTGGCTCCAGTCAAACTGATACGCTTCTCCGGGATCGAAGCCCCTCGAGATGATAGCGCCTGTCAGTCTAACGCTAAAACACCATTCATCAGATTACCCGCAAACAATCCTTGAGGTTGATCACAGATGGTGCTAAAAATGCCTACTCAATACAGTGAGATAACAACTTCCCCCGCCAGACAGTGTTCAACTAACATCCTAGCCGAAACCATAAAACTGACACAGCGTATCAACTGATTCTCGCCCAGTTCGATAGTTATTCTCTGGCGCATCACAGTCCTCATAGCCCAAGGCGATAGCACAAACCACCATCTCTTGTTCAGGAACACTCAGTTGCTGACGAACAATTTGATGAAACCAAGCAAAGGCTGCTTGACCACAGGTATGCAAGCCAAACTCACGTGCTGCCAACAGGATATTTTGCAGGTACATGCCGATATCCAGCCAGCTACCTGTGGCATGACGGCGATCCATGGTCACCAATATCCCTACCGGTGCATCAAAAAACAGGTAGTTGCGGTTCATCTGCTCAAGCCGACGCTCTTTGTCATCTCGTTTAATGCCCATTGAGTCATAAAGCGCTTGCCCTGTTGTTCGGCGGCGGCTGAGAAAAGGCTCAAAATATTCCGGTGGGTAGTAATCATATTCAGGCTGATTCGCTTCAGGATCCTTCTCAACGGCAGCCATAATGTCGCTACAAAGTGCATTTTTTGCCTGACCAGCAACAACGTAAGAGCGCCAAGGCTGAATATTGTTGCCGCTGGGGGCCGTCCCGGCCAGTTCAAGAATTGCTTTAACCGTATCTAAAGGTACCGCTGTGGGCAAAAAACGACGGACCGATTTGCGACTCTGCAGTGCTTCTACAAGCTCCATTTTCTTCTCCTGATTATTGTGGGTTGTCTATTATCATCTGTTATTTTGGTCTTGAATAAACGAGGCGATACCAACGATCAATTCATTATTTTCAAGGCCAGGTAGGGTACAAAATTAAAAATGATTATCGCTATTTTGTAGTACCCAAGATAGTGAAAATACAGTCCCGGCAAACTCACTGAATTCAAACCAAATAATTTGCCATGAATAATAACTACGTGCTCTTTCATTATTATCAACACTGCCGCTGAAAACAGAAGCAAACCGCTATTGATCACTGTGCACCAACCAAAAAAGCTTATTAAGACGTCGATTTCAATCATCTTTTTCTCCTCATCACTGTAATCAGTAATCGTTCCGTCAAACGGGTGCCTCTAATAACCTAGATTTTTGCCTGAGTTTAAGGCGGATGGATTTTGAAAATCCGCAGTGTATAAGGCATACATGAGGATCGTAGAAATTCATCCAACGCAGAAATCGGGCGAAAAGATGGTTATTAGAGGTGCCCAAACGTTTATTGCACCCTAGATTCCCAACATAACCGACACACGCTGTCCCGTTAAAAATTCTAACGAGCTCAAATAGTTTAACGCTTTTCGTGGTCGCATATTAATCGAAAGCTCCGCCGCTTCAATCTCTTTCTTCGATAAATTACCCATCTTCATTCGTTTTGGAAAAAAATGCCTTAAAAGTATAAGACAAACAAACAGGGTGTAGAGAGAGCAATTTTCTTTCAGAATTTCAATCACTGAACCTGAAAAGATGGCGAGGTGGCCGTATCACCGACTAAAATCCAGCTTATATCAGTGTCTTGGAGATCTTTTCCAGCCCTGCCTGGGCCAGAGCACGCAGGAATCCATGCCGAGCCAATATTCAGCGGCGTCCCTGCTGATTGAGCTGTGATAACGCAGGTTCTGCTACCAAGCGCCCTTTCCCACGAAAAGAAACAGCGCACCCAGGGCACCTTCTCTTGATACTGCGCATCAATTCACCTTGTGCCAGGTGGGGCTCTGGTGGGTGGTACCAAGTGTGGCAGTATTGGCGTTTCCTGATTGGCCTTTGCTACCCGTTCCAGTCCGGGGTCCGGTCTGCCCAGAGGCCGGATGGTGCGGATCATGAACGCCTTTTGACCTTGCTGTGGGCCGACCGCGACCCGGTAAGATACAGAACTGCCCAGAAGATGGGGCATCGCATCCGTGTCGTCTGCGGGGTCGAGGTCCAGCCAGGCTTGCTCGGCATCCTGCTCCAGCAACCCCAGCCGTTCCAGGCAACGGCCTACACGCTGACTAATCAACTGA
>QNFJ01000331.1 GCA_003646305.1 Gammaproteobacteria bacterium
GAGCAGACTGAAGAGCATGTAAGTCAGTCATCATCGGTACAGGGTATCCCAGGCGCGCTCTCTAACCAACCGCCTGCAGCTGGAGTTGCACCAGAAACGGCTCCTGATGGTGGGCTGGCTGGACCAAGTACACAGCCTCTCAACAGTAGGAAAAATGCAACACGTAATTTTGAATTGGACAAAACAATCACCCATACTCGCATTGCTTCGGGAGAGATTGGCAGACTTTCCGTCGCCGTGGTGATCGATGACCAGCATTTATTAGGGCCGGATGGCTCCGCTCTTCAGAAAAGCTATACGGAAGAGGAGCTAATGAGGATGACTTCCCTTGTTAAGCAGGCCGTTGGTTTTGATGCTTTGCGCGATGATGTGGTTACGGTTTCAAATATTCCTTTTAAGATACCAGAGGTTGTTGAAGCACTGCCAGAGCTGGAAATATGGGAGCAGGGCTGGTTTTGGGATGTTGTTAAACAGGCAATAGGTGGGTTGGTTGTGTTGTTCTTGATCTTTGGTGTCCTGCGACCCACTCTGCGGTCTTTGATGAAGCCTGCAGAAGTTAAAATGCTTGCTGACAGTGGCAATGAAGCTGGTGGCGAAACAGATAAGCAGAAAGCACTACCTCCCGGCGCAGATGGGGATACAGCAGCTATGGATGGAGAAAATAAAGAGGATTTACTGATGCTGGATTCACCGTCTGGTTACGAAAAGAGAGTGGAATTTGCACAAAAAATGGTTGATGAAGACCCAAAGCGAGTGGCTCAGGTGGTCAAAACATGGGTGGCTGATTGATGGTGTCTGGGGAAAACGAGGAAGTGGAAGGGCTTGATAAAGCAGCAATTTTTCTGTTGACGCTAGGCCAGGATAAAGCAGCAGCCATATTGAAGCATATGGGCCCTAAAGAGGTACAGATGATTGGGGCGGCAATGGCCTCTCTGAATAATGTTTCAACAGAAATGGTTGATCAGGTCATGAACTCTTTTATATCAACCATGAAAGATCAGACCGCATTGGGAATCGATTCGGATGAGTATATTCGCAATATGCTCACCGATGCATTGGGCGCAGAAAAAGCAGGGGGGATGATTGACCGAATCTTGCTGGGTCGAAATAGTAAAGGTTTGGAACAACTGAAATGGATGGACTCACGTTCAATCGCGGATCTTATTAGGAATGAGCACCCGCAGATTATTGCAATCGTGCTTTCTTATCTGGATAGTGATCAAGCTGCGGAGACTTTTGGGCATTTGCCAGAAAGAACACGCCCAGATGTTATGTTGAGGATTGCAACATTAGATGGTGTTCAGCCGGCGGCGCTGAAAGAGCTTGATGAAATTATGGAAAAACAGCTGTCGGGTAATGTCAATGTGCAATCATCCGCTATAGGTGGTGTTCAGGTTGCTGCAAATATTCTCAATTTTGTAGAATCCTCAATTGAGGGTGTGGTCATGGATCAGCTGACTGAATCTGATGCAGATCTAAGTCAACAAATCCAAGATAAAATGTTCGTCTTTGATAATCTGATTGATGTGGATGATCGTGGTATTCAGGGGCTTCTGCGCGAAGTTTCAACTGACTCTCTATTGCTGGCGCTGCGAGGTGCAGACGATGGCCTTAAAGAGAAGATTTTCAAGAATATGTCGAAACGCGCAGCTGAAATGTTGCGAGATGATCTGGAAGCGGCTGCACCCGCTAAACTCAGTGATGTAGAGGGGGCGCAGAAAGACATCTTGACAATCGCACGTCGTCTGGCCGATTCCGGAGAGATTTCATTAGGTGGTGGCGGTAGTGAAGAACTTATCTGATAGCAAATTCTCAGGTGAAGACTTAGAGGCGGTTACGACTTGGAAATTACCTGAAATTGAAAATCACCAGTCTGACGAACTGGGTAGTTATCCGAACGCTGTTTTGACTGCGGATGAGATTGAGTCGATACAGAAGCAAGCCTATGAAGAGGCATTTCAGCAGGGTCGCGAAGAAGGGCTGAAAACGGGATTGCAGGAAGGCCAGGCGGAGATAGCTCTGCACCTCGCTCAATTTAGGGGGCTTGTTGACTCTTTCGATGACCCACTGAGTCAGCTGGATAGTAAAGTTGAAGAGGAACTCGTTTCGCTTGCGATGCTTGTCGCCAGGCAACTGGTTCGAAGAGAACTTAAAATTGATCCTGGGCAGGTTATAGCCGTTGTTCGGGATGCGATGTCGATACTCCCAGTTTCATCCCAAAAAGTAAGTTTACGCCTTCACCCTGAAGATGCTGAATTAGTGCGTTCGGCCTTTGCTTTGGAAGATACAGATCTTGCCTGGAAAATATCCGAAGACCCTCTGTTAACGCGGGGTGGGTGTGAAGTTGTGACGGAGACCTCCCGAATTGATGCAACAATTGAGAAAAGACTGGCGGCAGTGATTGCAACGGCCCTGGGTGGTGAGCGTGAGACTGATGAGCCATGATCAGTGATGATCTTGCCGCTTCAAGAAGTGAAGCCTGGCTAAAAAGGTTACAACCCTACCGAAAACGACTAAAAAAGTCGCCAGAACTGGTTGTGGAGGGGAAATTATCACGCATGGTTGGATTGACGCTTGAAGCGGTTGGTTGCCGCTCGGCGACTGGTGGACGTTGTGTTGTTGAAGCACCTGATGGAAAACGCATAGAAGCTGAGGTAGTAGGA
>QNFJ01000332.1 GCA_003646305.1 Gammaproteobacteria bacterium
TGGCTCAACAACTGGAAATCCCCTTCCGCTTTATCGGCATTGGCGAAGGAATTGATGATTTTCAGGATTTTGACGCACGTAGCTTTATCGATGCGATTTTTACAGATGAATCCTGAAGGCGACTGACTTTTTATGCTCAAATTCGATCATGCCAGTAAGCGTTATCCAGGCAATATTGATGCATTAAATCGGGTCAGCTTTCATCTGGAAAAAGGTGAGATGGCCTTCCTGACGGGTCATTCTGGCGCCGGAAAAAGCACGCTACTCAAGTTAATCGCACTAATTGAGCGCTGTACGCGTGGGCAGATTCTACTCGACGGGCAAAACCTCAATAAAGTTTCCAACCGAAAGATCCCCTTCGTTCGCCGCAAAATTGGCATGATCTTCCAGGATCACTGGCTACTGCATGATCGCACCGTTTTTGACAATGTCGCGCTGCCGTTAGTCATCGAAGGGCTAAATCGCCGGGATACTGGTCGGCGAGTTCGAGCCGCACTGGATAAAGTCGGGCTTCTCAATAAAGAGGCAAGCCTGCCTATTACGCTCTCAGGTGGTGAACAGCAACGTGTCGGCATTGCCCGCGCAGTGGTCAACCGGCCACCAATGATTCTCGCCGATGAACCGACGGGCAACCTGGATCCAGAACTTTCTCAGGAGATCATGTTGCTATTCGAGCAGTTTAATCAGGTTGGTGTTGCCGTATTGATCGCCACCCACAATATTGATCTTGTGAATAAGATGGGATATCGCCGACTCATACTAGAGCAAGGCCGTCTCATCCATGATGGAGGATCCGATCATGTCTCTATCTGACCGCATCGGCTCCTGGCTGAGCCTGCACCGGCACTCACTCTTTTCCAGCCTTGGAAAGCTGCTCCAGACGCCATTCTCAAGCCTGCTCACCATATTAGTCATCGCCATTGCGCTGATGTTGCCCACTACGCTTCATCTGTTGATTAGCAATGGCACACAAGTTAGCAACCAGCTCGACAGCTCCAACCAGATTTCTCTTTTTTTAAAGCAATCTGTTAGCAACGAAACGGGCGAGGCTCTCGCCAAAAAGCTCGGGCTAGACCATGATGTGCTTAATATCAGCGTGACCACAAAAGAGGCGGCACTAAAAGAGTTTCAGCAATACAGCGGATTTAGTAGTGCCATTGAAACCCTCGAAATTAACCCGCTGCCGGTCGTTATCCAGCTGACTCCCGCCTCAGAATTAACGACTCCCGAGCAGATTCAGCCTCTATTAAATCGGCTTGAAAGCCTGCCAGAAACCGATTTTGCTCAGCTTGATATGCAATGGGTCCAAAGATTACAGGCCATAGTAGAAATTGCTGAGCGAGCCATCATGTTGCTGGCCCTGTTACTCGGGCTCGCTGTACTGCTCATTATCGGCAATACCATACGATTAGAACTTCAGAATAGGCGCGATGAAATCATCATCACCAAACTGGTTGGCGCAACAGACCCTTTCATACGCCGCCCTTTCCTTTATAGCGGCTTTTGGTATGGTTTATTAAGTGGCCTAACCGCTTGGCTCATCACCGCAATGATTATTTTTCTTCTTGAAAAGCCGGTAGAAAAGCTTTCCAGCCTTTATGAAAGCGATTTTCAACTACAATTTCTTGCCTTCCATGAAAGTCTAGGCCTGCTGGGATTGTCCGCTTTTCTTGGCATTTGTGGCGCCTGGCTCGTTTGCAGCCATCACCTGAAAAAAATGCAACCCGAATAGGCTGCCTGTTTAGGCAAAAAACGGAACTTTCTGTTCAATTAGCACTCCTACCATGCGAGTGCTAAACTTAGCAGCATAGAGGGGGCGAGAAATAAAATGACAACTGCACTAACGATTCCTACATTAACCATACCGACAGGCTCTGCCGAGTCTTATATGGCGGCTGTGCTTCGTATTCCTAAACTCACAAAGGAAGAAGAGCAGTTACTCGCCAAACGCTTTCACGAAGACGATGACCTTAATGCCGCGCGTCAGTTAGTTATCGCTAACTTGCGCTCGGTTGTCCATATCGCACGCAGTTATAGTGGCTATGGACTGGCTATTCCCGATCTGATTCAGGAGGGAAACATTGGCCTGATGAAGGCGGTAAAACGCTTTGACCCTACTGTTGGTGTTCGCCTCATCTCATTTGCTGTCCACTGGATTCGCGCAGAGATTCATGAGTTTGTTATCAAGAACTGGCGCATCGTCAAGGTCGCTACAACCAAATCACAGCGCAAACTGTTTTTTAACCTTAGAAAAAACAAGAAGCACCTTGGCTGGTTAAATCACAGCGAAGCGACCGCTTTGGCTGATGATCTTAATGTAAACCTCAAAACGGTCACCGAAATGGAAAACAGGCTGAGTGGTCGAGACATTGCTTTCGATGGCTACAGCGATGAAGATGAGGGAAGAAACAACAGTCCCTCACTCTATCTGGAAGACAACTCCACGAACCCGGCACTACTTGTAGAGAACGGTGATAATGCAAGCAGTGATAAAGCACTTCTATACAGCGCCATACAAGGGCTTGATGAACGGAGTCAAAGTATTCTTTCACGCCGCTGGCTCAGTGATGATAAACCAACACTTCACGAACTTGCTGCGGAGTACGGCGTCTCAGCCGAACGAATTCGGCAAATTGAACAGCAGGCAATGAAGAA
>QNFJ01000333.1 GCA_003646305.1 Gammaproteobacteria bacterium
ACTCTCCCCATTGTTGCCCGCCTCCATCGACGGTGAGCAGTTCCCCGGTGATAAAATTCCCCGAAGGTGCAGCGAGATAGACGCAGGCCTCTGCAATATCGTGAGCGGTGCCAACGCGAAGCATTGGATTGGATCGATAAAATGACTCGCGCCCTTCATCAGGATAAACACCAAACCCTTCTGTTTCAACGCAGCCTGGAGCGACACAGTTTACTCTAATATCGTGCTCTACCCACTCAACGGAGAGGGTCTTGCTTAAATAGGTTACGGCAGCTCTTGCTGCGCATGTGTGAGCGATTCCTGGCAACCCGCGAGCGAAACTGGCGACAATGTTGACAATATTTCCGGGTTGCTTATGATCAACCCATTTTTTTGCGGCATATTGCATCATGTACCAGGAGCCATTTAGGTTGGTATCAATAACAGCATTCCAGCCTTTTACTGAGAAGTCTATGGCGGGTTGTGGAAATTGTCCGCCACCATTATTCAGGAGTAGATCAAGTTGACCATATTCGCTCCAGACTCTGTCCATTAATGATGCAACTTGCTCAGGATCACGGATTGTCATTGGAATGGAGGTGTGCCGGCCGCCTAGGGCAGAAATCAGTTTTTCAGTGGCTAAAAGTTTGTCATGATTGCGGCCACAAAGCACAATATTGGCACCTAACCGCGCGAATAGTACAGCATTTGCCTTGCCTATTCCGCTGCCCGTGCCGCTGATTAGAACTGTTTTGTCCTTGAAGAGACTGGCAGCATAAACGGTTGGAAGATTAAGTAGTTCCTCATCGGGAAAGCCAAATTGTTGTTTATTGTTCACGGGTTATGGTCCATAATTATTTTGCTTGCCTTCATTCTAACTAATGTTAGGATTAAGGCAAGCGCAATTTCATGCCGGATTAATTAGGATATTTATGTATAAACCATTAACAGATATGCGGGTTGTAACCCTTGCATTAAATTTACCGGGACCGCTAGCAGCCAAACGGCTTGTAGAACTCGGAGCAGATGTGATTAAGGTAGAGCCTCCTGAGGGTGATCCGTTTGAGAAATACTGCCCAGACTGGTATGCCGAGGCCAATAAGGGTCAGCAGAAGCAGTTTATCAATTTGAAGTCAGAAGAGGGGCAGGCGGCCCTTGCTGAACTGTTGCGTGGTGCTGATCTCTTGCTAACAGCTCAACGACCTGCAGCTCTTGACCGATTAGGGCTTGATTGGGAAAGTTTGCATGAACGCTATCCTCAGCTAAATCATGTTGCGATTGTTGGTTATCCTTACCCAAAGGAGAATCATGCGGGGCATGACCTCACATATCAGGCCTCTCTTGGTTTAATTACACCACCACATATACCGAAAACGCTAGTTGCTGATTTGGCAGGTGCGGAGCGCTCAGCAATTGAGGCGCTTGGCCTGTTGATTGGGCGGAAAGATAATCAGAAAGGACGGCAGGTCATGGTTGCACTTTCTGAAGCAGCAGAATATATGTCATTACCTTTAAAGTTCGGCATGACTAGCCAGGGGGCTATTTTGAGTGGAATACGGCCAGAATACGCAATGTACGAAACGGCTTCTGGCTGGGTTGCGATTGCCGCACTCGAGCCACATTTTTGTAGAAGGTTGCAAGAAAAGCTAGGCCTAGATTCACTGTCAAAAGAGGTGTTGGCGGAAATCATGAAAACGCGCTCATCACCAGAGTGGGTTGCATGGGCGGATGAGTTTGACATTCCGCTGGTTGAAGTGAAAGAGAATTGAGCGGGCTTAAGCAAAAGTTTAATTGCTTTTAAAGCAAGGTAAAATTGAATTAATGGCGAAATAAGCTAATGTTTGACCGATAGGGTGACGCTGACTTTATTAGGAAGATATAATATACGTAAGGGTGGTTACAAAGCGGCTTAAAATTTTATGGATCTATGATGGCAAAATCTCCAGCAAAAACTTCTGCTCGATCAACGGGTACGGGCAATTCCAGAAAACAAATTTTGGATATTGCTGCGGCATTGTTTAGTCAGCGGGGCTATAACGGTACGCCATTACGTGATATTGCTGCAGCCGCGAACATGAAAGCGGGGAGTCTTTATTACCATTTTGACTCGAAAGAGCAATTGATACTGGAGGTTCTGCAGATTGGCATAAACAATATTCGTGAAAGCGCCGTTAAAAGCGTTGCGGCTCTTCCGGCAGAAAGCTCCTCTAGGGAGGTGTTGATTGCGGCGGCGAAAGGGCACCTTGAGGCGCTGCTTGAAAAGGGCGATTATGCATCAACCAGCATCAGAAACTACAGACAGGTTCCGGATGCCATACAGGATGTTGTTGTAAAGATCAGGAATAGCTACGAAGACTTATGGCGCCAATGGCTGGCCGATGCTCAAGAAAAAGGTGAAATTAAAGCAGAAGTTAACTTAAAAATTCTTAGGTTGGCTATTTTGAGTGCTCTGAACAGAGTGTTGGAATGGTATACGGAAGGTGAAGAATTAACTGTTCATGAAATTGCTGAGATACAGATGGGTTTTTTCTTGGATGGTGTTGGCCTTGAGGTCGCGGATTAGCACGGCAAAGAGTGTTGTCTATCGATTGTTATCTTGGGAGAAAACAGTTAAAAATGCATTGAGCGACTGCTATTTTGGTTAATTTGATGTAAAAAAAG
>QNFJ01000334.1 GCA_003646305.1 Gammaproteobacteria bacterium
TACTATTTTTTGGTGCCACTGTATTTCTTCATCCATACACCAACCTGTGGGTTATTTGCCGCCACCGCGGTCAATAAAGAGAGGTAGTGGTGTATGCCATTCACGTTATCTGTTTTATCCATAAAAGCCACCTGTAGCATCGACAAATTTAGGTTATTTGGCCAGCGTTTATCCGCCGCGTTAATAACCGCTATTGCCGCCTGCGTATCACCGAGTGAATCCAGAGCGACGGCATAGACATAAGCCTGGTGTGGCTGTGCATCTTCCTGTGCAACCGCTACCTTCAAGTATCCGAGCGCCTCTTGCTGTTTACCAGAGCGAACCAGCATCAAAGCATAAGCATGGTTTGTAAATGCAGTGTCAGGGGCTGTTTTTAGTGCGCGAACCAGCAAGATGTTTGATTCCCATTTTTTATTAACAGAGCGGTAATAGTCAGCAAGGTTAATCAACGCGGGCACGAACTGTGGTTCGATAGAAAGTGCTTGTTGGTAAGCTTGTTCTGCTTGCGCACGATTTCCAGACTGGCTTTCAAAAATGCCAATGGCAACCTGACCACCTGGAGAATCCGCGTTATAGTTCAGCGATTCTCGGTATTCTGCCATCAAGTTACGGAGTTTAATGGCGTCTGCTTCCTGTGCCTGCCCAAAAGCATCAGCAAGCGCGAGGGCCACGCTGAAACGCACTGCTTTGGATTGGTCTGTTATCAAGGGTGAAAGCAACTGCCAGCGGACTTCAACTGGCATCGTTTGCAGGGCACTCACTGCAGCCCGACGCATCAGGGGGTCTGGGTTACTCAGTTGGCGTTGAGCTGTTTCCATAGCAAGGCGTGATGGAAACGCCGACAGTTTTTCTAGTAATGTAGCCTGTCTGATCGCTGGCATACTGTCTGCCAGATTACCCTGTGCATATTCCTTAAACAATAAAATATCTTCTTTGCTCAATCCGTTATTGAGTACCGCCCATGCATCATATCGCTTTGCGATACCCCACCTGGTCATTGCCTGAGAAGACCATTTATTAGATTTATCCTTATGGCAATTTGTGCAGCTGTTGGGTGTATTCAGCTTTGCGGATAAACCCGGGTCTGGTATTACAAAACTGTGGTCGCGCCGGGGGTCGACTGACATGTAGGTTCGTTCGGGCATATGGCAACTGATGCATAGGGAGCCGGTAGAGCCAAGTTTGTGGTGATGGTGGTTGGGCACATCATATGTTGTAGGTTTGTGGCACTGAGTGCAGAGGTTATTGCCTTCGGCGACGAGCTTGCCAGAGTGGGGATTGTGACAATTGTTGCAGGTCACCCCTTTTTGATGCATTTTGCTTTGTAGGAATGAGCCGAGTACAAAGACTTCATCATTGATTTGACCATCGGGAAAATAGAGTCCTTGATCCAGCGTTGATAACCGGTACTGATCGTGAAAATTTGCGAGTGGCTGTAGATTGTCCAGGGTCGAGTGTCTGGAATGGCAACCACCACAGGTATTGATGTGATTACTATCTCTTACGCCAGAAGAGGTGGCAATATCATCATCACCCTTGAATCCCCAGATCAACGCTTGCTCCATCTGCTTCTCGAATCCTGAGTTGTTCGAATCCAGCTTCTTCTGCTTTGCTAATGAGACATGCTGAGAGGCTGCTCCGTGGCAGGCTTCACAGCTGACATTGATCTCCGACCAGTGGGTCTGATAGCTGCTATCAATGGGGTTAAAGTTCTTTTCCAGATTGGTGCTGTGACACTCAGCGCAACGACTATTCCAGTTCTGGAAATGGGCCGTCCAGAAAAATGGGTGTCCCGGCTTAATCTCCTCATCGGGCTGCAGGTGGAACCAGCGCTGCCCACCTTTATCCTTTGGTCGACTGTCCCAGGCTACATTTAGTGCCTGTAGATGGCCCTTGCCAATATCAACTAGATATTGCTGCAGGGGATAATGGCCGAAGGTGTATTTAACAGGGAATATTCTAGGCTTTGTATCGGCCCCGATACTTTCAATTTTGTATTCATCACCCTGACGAAATAGCCGTGTCTTGATGCTGTGAAAGGTCACCGTCACATCGCTGAAATCACCTAGTACGGTATCAGGAGAGGCAATTTGCATGGACTTTTTATGGTCAGATTCCTGCCAGTCTTTATATTCAGCAGTATGGCACTGCACACAGCTGGACGAACCGACGAAGTTAGTCGCTGTTTTTGTTGGGGTGGTCGGGCCACTGTTCGCCTCACTGTAGCCCGTCAATAGGAATAGTAGAGAAAAAAGAAGGGCAAGGTTCATGCTGTTTTTCATTGTTCTAATCTGTTTAGCTATTTCTGAGAGATTTGTGGTTATGGGTAACAGCCCTGAATTTCTATTGTGAACGGACATATTTTCTTATCCTTAAAACTGTCAGTGTTAATTTAGGAGTGGCAGGAAGTCTATGATTGCCCATTAAGCAACTGTTTGTCGTTATTTCGAAGCCTCATTTAAAGGAACCGTGCACTTTATCATAGCCGTTCGATGGGGGGCGAAGATGGAACCACAAAGTGTTACGGCATGTGCCTGCAGGTATAGAGTCAACGAGGACATTTTAAAAGCAAAGATGGTGTGCTAGTGTGCTCGCAGGCTCATATATTAATTCAGCTAGGAGCATACGTATGAA
>QNFJ01000335.1 GCA_003646305.1 Gammaproteobacteria bacterium
CGGCCAGCGGCGCATAGTCAATATTGCTGAGCCCGTCTTCGTAATGATCCGCCGGCAGAAACAAGTTCTAGAGTCCAGCGGCTCTGGCTTTAGCCTTCAGCTCCGTCAGCAGTGGCGGTGGCGCCCAGACATTATCCGTCGTGCTCATGTGCTCGTTAAACGCTGCCTCCGCCGGGTAGATATGCTCATCCATAAAATCCTGCAGCTGGCTTTTCAGCGCCAGTGAGCGGGCAGAGGGTTCGGAATTCATCTTATTATTTCCTGTGGTGGTGGGGTGCCTGAGTGCTGGATGTAGGCAAGAAAAGATAAGGCCTTATTGTTCACAATTTTAACGCTAGCATTGGCCTGTAAGGTCAATTTGTGGCGTGAGAAGGGTCATTCGCGCAAAAGACCTCTGCAGGGGTTCTGTGCTCATGTGTGAACTCACCTGCCGTCGGGGCAGTTCAAACTGCTACCGGTCCTGGTTTAAGGCTGAGGTGCGTCGTCTTTGTGAGGCCTGGGATAATTGGGCGTGGATTGCTTGCGAACCGGGATTGATGAGCTTGCCAGAGGCTCCAAAAGGCGAGAATGCGACTACGAAAGATTCGAAAGCTTTGAAAGACAAAAATACTTGGAGTTCTGTCAATAACTGTACGGCATTGATTAAGTTATTGTTAATTAGCCATATAGCTTAGCAAAATCATCAAAGCTGAGGATAAGTCTCTTTAAGAAAGAAGCATAAGAATAAACCAAAAATTAGTGTTACAGGCATTATAGCCATAGCCCATTGAAAATCGACAGAAACAGAAGTAGAAAAATCAAGGGGAGACAAGGTTCCTTCTCTTATGCGTGAAATTAAACCCGTACCATCTAATACACGTCCTGGAACAGCCATCATAATGCCACCGATTACGAATTGTGTAGCATTAACTAAAGCTGCAGAGGTCCCGATCAATGCAGGGGAAACTAGCTCTGCTGCAATTGTAAACGGTAACATGGATGCGCCAGCCATTAAACCAAACAAAAAAAAGAATGTAGACGCTGTTGAAGTATCTGCCTCAGGATTAAATAAAATGATCATTATGACCAATAGTTGCAACGTACATGCAAACATCATCGGTTTAACTCTGCTTTTCACTTTATCAGAGATCCAAGAAAATAATGGTGCGCCAATCGCCAATCCTGCCCATGCTAATGAGCTTACAATGTAGGCTTGTCCTTGTTCCATACCACCTGAAACAAGCAACCGAGGGCCCCAAATTACACCAACACCCAACATAGTGCCCATAGTTGCACCGCCTATTAAGGCATTCACCCATGTATCACGCATTGAAATAACATTAGCTAAAGAGTCAAATAATTCGTTAAAGAATTTTTTAAAGCCAGGCCATTTATATTTAGCCTGTTCAGTTTGGGGGTTGCGCAAAACGAAGAGCATCAAAATTGCTATACCAACTCCAATAATGGCCAAACTATTTATTAATACATACCATTCTACTTGCTCAATCATAATTCCAAGAACGCGCTGACCAACAATTGCTGATAATGATGCAAAAAGCTGAACCAAGGCAAACATGAAACCATATTTAAGGGGGCTGAACCATTGCCCGCCCGTAAAACCTGCACCTATGAATCCAAAAGAGGCGCCAACAGCTGCTAATAAATTAGCAAAAACAAGCATCTTAGGTCCGCCAGCGTTGGCAAAGAGAAATGCACCTGCGGCAACTACTAAACAGGCCAAAGGTAGTACCCATCGAGTGCCAATTTTATCTAATATAGAACCACTGACTAGCTGGGTTATAGCAAAAACAAAAGTATAAATTGTGCCAACAAAACCAACTTGAGCCATACTCAGACTTAAATCTTTTGCAACACTTACATTCGTTATGGCATAACCAGTTTGTAGCGTAAAAACCAATATCACGAATAAAACGCTGACTGACCAATTTACCCATGCCTGGACACCACCTAGAGTAGGTTGATATTTTATCAACTTTAATACCCTTTAAAAGTGATATTTAATAATTCCACTAGCCGCAAATTGGTCGGTCTCAAATGCTGATGAGTCTTTAATACCATATTTATTAGTCCAATAATCTATTTCAACGCCAACGAATAATTTATCCGGTTTACCATAAAAATTGCCCAGGTCTAATTTTATTTGAGGGTTGAAATGAAAGTTTGAGTGTTGCGGTCCTGCTCCAATTACATAATCAAAATAACCATCCGCTAAAAACTTTGCGTTACCTATTTGAAATGGAACCGCAGTAACTACTGTGATCTGATAATCTTCAAAGCCAGCATCATCACTATGAAAGTCATTTCGAGCATAGATGTTAAGCTGGAAATACCTCAGTTTATCTAATCCGATCATGTTAAATGCGGTTAAATCCAAATCAAAACCTACACCAAGGAGGATAGACTCTGTAGCATCACGATCGTCACCACGTTCATAATTTGTCGCAAATAAAATATCTTTAAAAATCACAAGGTCTTGTTGAAAAACACTAAAATTAAAATCAGTATCTGTCAGCTTACCGATACTTAATCTAGCGGTAGCTTCTCCATACCATTGCTCTCTATCCCCATTTCCATTGCGATCACCATGACTAAATTTAGTACCATCCATAAACATAAATATGTCACCAAA
>QNFJ01000336.1 GCA_003646305.1 Gammaproteobacteria bacterium
GGGTAAAAGCGTGTCTGCATGTAGAAAAAGCAACACTTTCCCCTCTGCCACCTCTGCCCCTGCATTCATCTGATTGGCACGCCCTGGCTTGCTCGTGAGCAGCTTATCTACATAGGGTTCTGCCAGCTGCACCGTTCCATCACGACTCCCCCCATCCACCACAATGAGCTGGCAACCCCCTTGCCTAAAGGGCTGTAATAATTCAACTGTCGCAACAATGCTTTCCGCTTCATTCAGCACCGGTATGATGATCGACAATGCCATCAACTACCTTTCCACAAGAGGGGTTCTGCTTCGGCCTGCCAGGGCTTTCGTTTCCTCATCACCGCTCTAAAGCGAGGGGAATTTAAAAAGCTCAGGAGCCAATGACGGAGTTGTGGATAAGGTGCGGCCTCAAACCATTCTGGCTCGACTTTTGAAAACTGGCGAATAAAGGGGAAAAGGGCATTATCGGCAAGTGAGGGCTGATCGCCACAGAGAAAATGGTGTGCCGTTAACCGCGCTTCGAGAGCCTGTAAAAACTGCTCTCCTTTTTGCCGATAAAAATCGGCAGAATGCTCAGGATAACGGTCTGCATATTTATAGCGATCTAACCACGGTTTAAATTGCTGATCATTCTCTGCAACCAACTGCTCCATTTCAGCTTGTGGATAAAGAGTTAGCCAACCTAAAGGATCACTTTTTTTCAGCACCCAGCGCATAATATCAAAGCTCTCCTCAATCACCGTGTCATCTGCCGTAATCAGTACAGGAACGGTTCCTTTGGGGGATGCTGCAAGTAATTGTTCCGGTTTATTACGGAGCGCCACCTCTCGCAATTCTACCTCTAAACCAGCAACAGAAATGGCCATTCTTGCCCGCATTGCATAGGGGCAGCGCCGAAAACTATAAAGAATTGGAGGATGCATTATTTTCACTCAGCAGGAACAGTGGCTAGTCTCTCATAGCTAAATTTTCACACAAGCTACATTATTTAATGCTATGAATAGCAACTGAACCTACACAACCAAAGTAAACAGGAAGCAATCCATGAAAACAGGCGCTTATTTTTCCGTCTGCCGAAAATATCGATACAGCTTATGGAGAAGCTGGGATGACTCAAAACCCTATGCGATGTTCATTGGCCTAAACCCTTCTACTGCCGATGAGAAAGCAGATGACCCAACCATTAGGCGCTGCATCAATTTTTCAAAGGAGTGGGGCTTTGGTGGCTTGTATATGGTGAATTTATTTGCTTTTCGCGCAACAAAACCTAGTGACTTGATGCGGGCGGTAGAGCCTGTTGGTTCCGACAATGATAAGCAGATAAAAACCTTAGCCAGCAATGCGGGAATAGTCGTCGCTGCATGGGGTAATGACGGTACTTATCTGCATCGATCTAAAGAGATAACAAAAATGCTTCCCAACTTGAAATGCCTGAAAATAAATAAATCGGGCGAACCTGCTCACCCTCTTTATCAACCCAAATCTGCTAGGCCCAAAAACAGGTAACCTCGCAATGATCTGGCTAGCATTACTTATTTTTGGCGCAATGGGCTGGTTTTTTAGTACCGTCGCCGCAGGGGGCGCTGCAACGCTACTCATTCCAATTATTGGGCTGATGATTAGCGCCCATTCTGTCCCCCCGATTATTTCTATCGCCGCCTTTATCGCCAATCCTTCACGTGTGTGGCTTTTTCGCGATGCGATTCGTTGGGATGTGATTCGTTACCTACTTCCCGGCAGCCTGATCGGCGCCGCATTTGGAGGCTGGCTTCTAACCCGTTTCAGCCCCGCTGTCTTACAAATTCTGTTAGGTGTTTTTCTCATCAGCACCCTCTTTCAATATCGCTTTGGAAAGAGCAAGCGGAGCTTTCGTGTTAAGAAAGAGTGGTTTTTCCCGCTGGGCTTAGTCATCTCTTTTCTGTCTGGAATCATCGGTGCTACTGGTCCACTACTTAACCCCTTTATGCTCAATTACGGGCTTGAGAAAGAGAATCTTGTGGCGACCAAATCTCTCAATTCCCTACTCATGCAGCTGACAAAAATTACCAGCTACACCATTTTTGGCGCATTAAGTTGGCAGTTAACCGCATACGGAATCACACTAGGAATAGGGGCGATCATCGGGGTTTTCTTTGCAAAAAGTCATCTACAAGCAATTAGCCCCGAACGATTTAGAAAATACACACTGATTCTAATGGTTTCTACTGGAGTGCTGATGCTACTGAAAGGCACCTATGCTCTGCTCATGTGATCAGTAAAAACGTTCTCAGCGTTTACAGAGACAAACCTTGTATTCTAAGTAAAATCATAATAATTTTGAATTACACTTCTGTTTAGTTATACTTATTCTTACATTAAGATATCGTCTCAATAAAGTCTCAATAAATATGATCCGCCGGCAGATTCTCCCTCAAATAGAAAAAAAACTCTTCAAAGGGAAAGCTATCCTACTTTTTGGTGCGCGCCAAGTCGGTAAAACAACCCTAATCGAAAGTATTACGGCCAAACACCAAAAAGAAACCCTTTATTTAAATGGAGACGAACCAGACAGCCGCGAACAACTGTCTAATATCACCTCCACACAACTCAAAATGATGATCGGTAACAAAAAGATCATCTTTATTGATGAA
>QNFJ01000337.1 GCA_003646305.1 Gammaproteobacteria bacterium
GTATCAAGCTTAACAATTTTTTTCTCTACATTGATGTCAGAAACCGTCACCGTTGCGGTCACTGTATCGCCAATTCTAACAGGCGCTTTAAACTTCAGCGTTTGCCCAAGGTAGATGGTTCCCGGCCCCGGCAGTTTCATAGCCAATACTGCGCTAATAAATCCGGCAGACATCATCCCGTGGGCAATTCGTCCTTTGAACATGCTTTTTTTGGCATATTCATCGTCAATATGCGCCGGGTTAAAATCACCCGTCACTCCGGCAAATAAAATAACATCTGCCTCTGTAACCGTTTTAGTCATCGAAGCCGACTGCCCTACTTTCAACCCTTCAATACTGTAACCTTCTGACATATTTTCCTCTTTACGTTAGCTAACCATCCGTTTAGAAACTTCTTCAAGCATTACCTCGGTCGCACCACCACCGATAGATTGAATTCGTGCATCGCGCGTCATCCGCTCAATTGCACTTTCACGAATATATCCAGAACCACCGTGAAACTGAAGGCAATCATACATCACCTTATTCACCAGTTCTCCACAATAGGCCTTAGCCATCGAGACCTCTTTAATGCAATCAACTCCTTGCGCATCCAACCAGGCGGCATGATATACAAGCTGTTTTCCAGCTTCTACCTGTGCTGCAAGAGATGCCAAACGCTGACGAATCACCTGCTTATCAAACAACACCCCACCAAATGCTTTACGTGTTGTTACATATTCAATCGTCAACTCGATTGCCTTCGTCGCTTCACCCATCGCCTGCGCACCCAAAACAAGTCTTTCATTCTGGAAATTACGCATAATTGAGTAAAAGCCCTTGTTTTCCTCTCCCAGGAGGTTTTCTGCTGGCACTCGACAGTTATCAAAAATAAGTTCGGCTGTATCAGATGATAACCAGCCCATCTTCTTGAGGCTTTTCCCAACAGTAAAACCGGGGGTTCCTTTTTCAACCGCAAAGATAGAAACACTACGTGAAGCCTTCGCATCAGGGTCTGTTTTTGCGGCGACAAAAAAGATGTCTCCATGCACACCGTTTGTAATAAACATTTTTGTGCCATTCAAGACATAGTGATCGCCATCTTTAACGGCACGTGTACGCATTGCGGAGACATCCGAACCTGCATCAGGCTCTGTGACTGCAACCGCAGCAATCTTTTTACCCGAAATAATATCCGGCATATATTTTGCCAATTGCGCTTTGTTACCAAAATTATCCAGGTGGGGCGAAGCCATGTCGGTGTGTACCAAAACGGTTATCGCAAAGCCACCAAAAGTAGAGCGACCCAGCTCTTCAGCCAGGATAACCGAACCCAGCGTATCCAGTTCACTACCGCCATGTTCGCCTGGATAGCGAATTCCCAGAAAACCTAGCTCACCCATTTCCTGCAAAATTTCACGAGGAACTTTCCCTGTCTCTTCCCACTGCTCCGCAACAGGCATCACTTCTTGTTCAACAAAGCGTCTAATCTGGTCGCGCAACATATTGTGTTCTTCTTTAAAATAGATTGAATTCATTGCTCATCCTCATTATTTAATGTATTACGTTCTGTTCGGAACCTTAGTTAATCCAGTTTGCTTTGCGCTTATTTAAAAAGGCATCGATACCTTCCTGACCTTCTGCCGTCTCCCATGCATCTGCTAGATTAGCCGCTGTATAAATGCGGTTATCCGGTGCGCTATGGGTATCAACATAATCAATTAACTTTTTAGTTGATGCGATGGCACCTGGAGCGCATTTCAGGATCATTTTAATCTCTTTCTCTACCGCTTCATCCAGTTTCTCCGCCTCTACTGCTTCTGTTAGTAAGCCAATTCTCTGCGCCTCTTCTGCATTGAAAATCCTGGAATTGAAGAAATTGCGACGCGCATTTGCAGCACCAATTCGTTTAACCACATAGGGAGAAATAGTCGCCGGCGTAAGTCCTAGTTTAACTTCTGTTAATCCAAAGGTTGCTGTGCTCACACCAATTGCAATGTCACAAACAGAGACCATTCCAACACCACCGCCGTATGCTAATCCCTGAACTCGGCCAATGAGCGGCTTGCTCAGGTTATTCAGTGCAGCCAGCATATTTGCCAGCTCACCTGTCTCTTCAACCCGCTGCGCGCGCGTCTTAGTAATGTTGCTTTTCATCCAGTTAAGATCACCACCCGCACAAAATGTCGATCCAGCTCCAGTCAAAACCACCACTCGAACTTCATCTGAGGACTCTACCAACGCTAACGCCTGCTGCATTTCTGAAATTAGCTGGGCATTCATTGCATTGTGTAAATCGGGGCGGTTCAGGGTCAAGCGGGCAACCCCCCTGCTTTCAATCTCTAATGTAATCGTTTCGTACTGACTCATTTTGACTAAGCTCCTCTTAAAATTTAACTATTCACTCTAAAGTCGATTATCGATTCAGACGCTTAGCAACCTAACTACCATTTGTCTAAATCAATGCAGGCTTAAATATATCATAAAAATCTAACGGGTGTTTGATTTTTTAAACTCTTAATGTTACAGTAGATTCTTGTAAACAATAATAAACAAAACTAAGCGAGGAAATGCAATGCCTTTTAATGTAAAACTAAACGACGATATCGATCCTCTCCGTGATGCAGTA
>QNFJ01000338.1 GCA_003646305.1 Gammaproteobacteria bacterium
ATCAGAAAAGCAACAAAAAGCCCGACTAGCAAACTGACAAGCAGCCACATCCAGCCGGAAGCGTTTTTTTTCCTCCGTGATTTTGGGTTGGCGCGGCGTTGGTAATCTCTTGCCATTATTTTGAATTTGAAAGCATATTTGTAAGGTTACATTGCTTCAGGAGCTGAAACATCCAGTAACTTTAGACCATTTGACAAAACCTGACGGATCGATGAAATCAGATTCAGGCGTGCATCACGAAGGTCCGTGTCATCAACCAGAAATGGGTGGGCGTTATAGTAGGTGTGAAAGTCGTTCGCCAGTTCACGTAAGTAGTGTGTAATCTGGTGAGGCTCGTAACCGAGTGCAGCACGCTCAACGACCTCTTTGTAGCGCGAAAGGGTGGTGATAACCGCCTGTTCGTGCGTTTCGGTGAGGCGATCCAGTTTCGTCATGCCATTGACGATATTGCGCGCTAGTCCTTTTTCATCGAGCTGCCTTAAAACACTACAAATGCGTGCATGCGCATACTGGACATAGTAGACAGGGTTATCACTGGATTGCGAGGTGGCTAGTTGCAGGTCGAAGTCCATATGTGACTCTGAACGACGCATCACATAGAAAAAACGCGCTGCATCGAGTCCCACTTCGTTGCGCAATTGGCGCAGGGTGACAAATTCTCCCGAGCGAGTCGACATCTGCACTTTTTCTTTGCCGCGATAAAGGACGGCAAACTGAACCAGCAGGACTTCTAGCTTTGAGACATCAGCACCCATCGCCTGGAGTGAGGCACGAACCCTGGGAACATAACCATGGTGATCTGCGCCCCATATATCGATAATTTTATCGAAGCCGCGCTCCAGTTTATGCAGATGATAGGCAATGTCGGAGGCAAAATAGGTGCTCTGACCGTTATCGCGGACAACAACGCGATCTTTTTCATCACCCAGCTTGCTAGAGGCGAACCAGGTTGCGCCCTCTTTTTTGTAGAGGTGACCATTAGCTTCGAGCTTTTCGAGTGCGTTGTTGATCGACTCGTCATCCATCAGTCGGCGTTCGGAAAACCACTCTTCAAAGTGGACGCCAAATTCACCTAGATCATCGTGGATATCGCTCAAGATGTTTTCGAGAGCGGTCTGAAATAGCTCGCGGTAGCGAGACTGGCCCAGCAGTGCTTTGGCGCGCACAATCAGCGCATCGATATGAAGCTCTTTATCGCCGCCCTGGGGTTCGTCGGCGGGGATATCTTCCATCACTAGGTCAGCTGGGTGGCGGTATCCGTTTTCGCCTTCCTTATGAAGTTCCCAGGCAATTTCGCGGATATATTCGCCGCGATAGCCGTTGCTAGGGAAAATAATCGTTTCGCCACACTCTTCCAGATAACGCAGCCAGACACTGGTGGCGAGAATGTCCATTTGTCGCCCGGCATCGTTGACGTAGTATTCACGAAAGACCTCAAAGCCCACCGCCTTGAGCAGGTTTGAAACGGCTGCGCCATAAGCTGCTCCGCGGCCATGCCCCACATGAAGAGGGCCGGTGGGATTGGCTGAAACAAATTCGACATTAACTTTTTTACCCGCACCAATGGCCGATTTTCCGAAATCATGACCCTGTTCGTGGATTTGCTGGATAACCTGGTTTTGTGTCGACTGGTTGATATAAAAATTGATGAAGCCGGGGCCGGCAATTTCAACCTTACTGACAGAATCGTTTTTAGGTAGATGGCTGATAATCAGTTCAGCAAGCTGGCGAGGATTTTGTTTGGCCGCTTTAGCCAACACCATAGCCAGGTTAGAGGCGAAATCACCATGCTTTGTGTCGCGACTGTTCTCGATTGTGATTTTGGGCTTTATCTCTTCGGGAAGAGCGCCTTTTTCGCAAAGTACAACAACGGCTTGTTGTAACAGTGTTTCTAACTGCTTTTTCATGGCTGTATGGGGGTTAAAAAATTGAGCCGCCCATTATCGCTTGTGAGGGGTTGCTGGTTCAAGTTTGGTTGGAGGTATTTATCTAGATAGTCCTCTCTCTAGCCTGCTAATAAAGATCAACCGGATCAACATCCAAAGACCAGCGCACCTGCCGACTTTCGCGTAATTTCGTTATTTCAGGAATTAACTGGTCGAGTAATGTGTGTAATGGTTCACGCTCATGGCTTTGTAAAAGGAGTTGATATCGGTAGCGTCCAGCTCTTCTTTCCATTGGTGCGGGGACAGGGCCAAGAACTTCAACTTTTTTGATCGCCAGCTCTTCAGCAAGCGCGGCAACAAGTTTGAGAAACTGTGCGGGACTGCTTTGTGACGTTGCTTCGCAGCGCATTAAAGCCTGATGCGTAATGGGGGGGAGTTGTGCGGCACTTCGTTCAAGCAACGCCTCGCGGGCGAAGGTGCCATAACCCTGATGAATGAGTGAGTTTAAAAGAGGATGTTCCGGGTGATGGGTCTGAAGTAGTACTCTCCCCAGTTTCTCTTCACGTCCGGCCCGGCCGGCAACCTGCACAATCATCTGCGCCATCTTTTCGCTGGCGCGGAAATCGTAGCTAAACAGCCCGTGGTCTATATCGAGTATTCCGACCAGCGTGACGTTGGGGAAGTGGTGGCCTTTGGCAAGCATTTGCGTGCCGAGCAAGATG
>QNFJ01000339.1 GCA_003646305.1 Gammaproteobacteria bacterium
CAGCTGCTCTATCGGCCACAACTCAATGATTGGCAGGGCAATGTGAATGCTGAGTTTTTGGTGGAGCGGGTGTTCAGCGTGGATTGAGTTCCTGGCGAGTGCTTGTGCTATGGAACGAGTGATTAGCTAGCATTTATTTTGCTCTAGTTGGCATTCACGCCAACTGACTCTGGCAGAAGCAGCTATTGCTGATCACAAGGCAGGTTAATCAAGAAAGTTGTGAACCATTTTACAGAGCCATCCTTTTGGTCCGCCGCCAGCCTTGACTTGGTAAGGTCTTGCAATGGAATGTACGGAATCACAGTACGTTTAATGGTGGCGCCATAATGAATAGTGTAAGCGTAAACAAATTTAGAGATAATTTAAAATCTTTTGTTGAACAGGTGGTTACAGAGCATGCCCCTCTCAAAGTCACCCGAAGGTCTGGCGAAGACTTTGTTGTCATAAGCGCAGATGATTGGGAGCGGGAGCAGGAAACTCTCCACGTACTTCAAAATAAAGACCTGATGAAGCAGATTGCAGCCTCTTTGAATTCCCATAACAAAAAAGCGGGCTACCGGCCTAACCAGGACGAACTCAGTAAGATCACTGGTATCTGAAGGACGCTCCTGGGCCGAATATGAACTGCTCCGCGAGAAAGACAAAAAAATGCATCACTCTCTTCGCAAACTACTGAAGGAGATGTTGCGAAGTGATTCAGCGGCCGGAATAGGAAAACCAAAGCAGCTGAAGCATAACCTGGCAGGATTGTGGTCTAGAAGGCTCTCCCAAAAAGATCGACTAATCTATAAATTTGACGACAACTACCTCTATGTTTTTGCCATTGGCGGGCATTACAACGATTGCTGATAAAGAACCTTAAAAATCAGCAGTGGACAGCACCAGGTGCTATCCCGCCATCGACGGCGACAAACATGGTTCGTCCCCGATTACCGCTGCCTTGAACTGAAAGTGTATTAAGTAAACTGTTACCGTAATTCTAGAGCCTTTTAGTCATAAGTTGTACGAATATAACGAGATATATGATTAGAAATTAATCTAACATTCTCTTCGTTAAGTGTCTTTGGTGAATTTCCAATAAATGTTGGTAATGCTTTTGGCTCCAACACCCAAACATTACTTCCTTTATTTTGGTTTTCAATATACCACCCGGGGAAAACGATTACAGGCTTAACCGTAATTTTAATTCCAGTAAGTAATACGATTTGTTTTTCTAGCCATTTTTTCTGTGCTTCAACTTGGATTAATATCTTTTTTTCTGACTTGTAACCATCAATCGATATACCTTCCTCACTGTAAATAATTTTACATTCACCTTTTTTCGGTTTTGAATATGTTTTGGTCTCTATAGAAAAGACTCCATGTTCACATACAATAACATGGTCTAAGTTGAACTCTCCCCCGATCAAATCATGAAAAACCCTATACCCCTTTCCTCTTAACGCATTCAATGTTTGACCTACGGCTCTTTCACCATCCCTACCTAGCCTAAGAAATTTAAGTCGCTTTCTTGTTTTTAGCACTCTAAAAAAACAATATATTGAAATTAGAATTGATATAATTGTGATTAAGAGAGGGTTAGGGAGTTTCACAATTTGAAACCACAACAACCAGCTATAGACAGTAAACCCAACTATAAGTATTGGAAACAAAATATATGAGGCGGAATCCTCATCTATTATCTTCTGTATTTTTTCATCAAGTGATTGCCCAGGGCTTCTTAAAGGCTTATCTTTTAATGGTGACTTTTTTTGTTTTTTCATCACGCCCTTTATATTCGAAAATTTATAGCTCTAACGGCCAAAATCACCGGAACGAAAAAGTCGAGCGACGAGGAGCGTAGCTTTTGACTTTCCGAGTGCATTTTTTTGTTATGTGATTGATAGTAAATTACCCTGTAACTGCTCCTTGCAATACACTTTTGAATAAATCGCTCCATGTAAGCCAACCCATGTTGCTAGCAATTGATTCAACGGGTGGAGCTTCAATTCCTTCAAGGGCTTCAGTCAGTGGCCTTAAACTATTATTTCTCCCATTTTTATAGTATTTATAAATCCAAGCACTTTTCCACTTTTCATTATATTCACCTTTAGATGGCGTAAGCACTTCTTCCTTGCTTTTTCTTCTCGTTAATTTGTCTACTGGCGCTATGTCAAGGAAGATAAAAAAGAACTCTCTTGCATCCTGCAATGGTGAGTCGAGGCCTATTCTTAGTTTTCTTGCTATTTGGTCATGCGGCTTTTCAGGAGGTGATGCCACACTCACCGTACTATACAATTTAGCTTCAATAAATATCAGCTTCCCTGGCATTTCGATGCTTGCATCGACTTCCGTGGACTCTCTTGATGTTGCCCCTGTGTATTGTTTGCCGACGTGTATTTTTAATTGATCACTTTCGTATTGTCCGTCATCAATAAATAGCTTTTCATTGCTTTCGTACGCATCTTCAAATATTTTATTCAATACCGATATTTTTTTCTTGAACTCAAAATTAGCCAGCACATCAAAGCAAGACCAAGTTAATGCGTCTTCACTATTAGAATTAAAGCCATTTTTCCACTTATGCTGCATTCCCTTGTAATCTTGCTTTAGAAATTCCTCCAAAGCA
>QNFJ01000340.1 GCA_003646305.1 Gammaproteobacteria bacterium
CTCATCTCTCGCGTATCTACAAAAATTGCCACTGGATCACATCAAAATTGACCAAACTTTTGTCCGAGCGCTTGATCAAAACCCGAATAATGCCGCTATCGTTGAAACCATAATCAATATGGGGCACAACCTTAACCTGAAGGTCATCGCAGAAGGCGTTGAGAGCAAAGGTGAGCTTAACGTTCTCAAGAGGATGAATTGCGGTGAGTTTCAAGGCTACTATTTTTACAAGCCACTTCCAATAACGCAATTTGAAGCACTTTTGCAGCCCACAACCCGGTATGCTAGAAACAGAGCACTACACTAGTGCTTAAAAAAAACAGGCGCCCTTCTTCTATTCCCTGATCTGCCCCTTCAAATAGGGGTATAGATGAAATTCAGTCTATAATAGGTACCCTCTCACCACCTCTGTTCTCTCATCCTAAATTCTATGGATAAACCCGTCCATCTTTTTTCCTACCCAAAGTATTGGGCCAGCTGTTACGAAACAGCGCCCTTTCTGCCAACCTCTCGCAAAGAGATGGATGCACTCGGCTGGGATGCTTGCGACATTATTATTATCACCGGTGATGCTTATGTGGATCACCCCAGCTTTGGAATGGCGGTTATTGGTCGGTTACTTGAAGCACAAGGATTCCGAGTTGGAATTATTGACCAACCCGATTGGCAGACAAAAGAGCCTTTTATGAAGCTCGGCAAACCGACTCTTTTTTTCGGTGTCGCAGCGGGCAATATGGACTCAATGATCAACCGCTATACCGCAGACCGACGCATTCGCAGTGATGATGCCTACACCCCTGACAATGTGGGTGGAAAGCGACCTGACCACGCGGTGATCGTCTACAGCCAACGTTGCCGGGAAGCCTGGAGTGATGTCCCAATTATTATCGGCAGCATTGAAGCCAGTCTCAGGCGCATTGCCCATTACGACTATTGGTCTGATAAGGTTCGCCGCTCAATTTTAATCGACTCAAGAGCGGATATGCTGCTCTATGGAAATGCTGAGCGAGCACTGACTGAAGTGGCTCATCGGCTCTCCAAAGGCATTCCTATGATTGAAATGACCGATATTCGGGGCACCGCCTTTACCCGTAAAACACTTCCCGTTGGCTGGACCATTATCGATTCGACCCGTGTCGATCACCCCGGAAAAATTGATCCCTTACAAAACCCCTACACCAGTGATGAGGAACTTGCAGCCCAGTCAGGCGGCAAATGCACCCTTCAACCAGGGAAAGAGGACGACGAGGTGGTGCTTAAATTCAGCCCACGACATGAAAGAAGTGATCGATCAACAACGGCAATCCGGTTGCCCGCTTATAACCGCGTTAAAACAGACCCGGTATTGTATGCACACACTTCTCGTGTCCTTCATTTGGAAACCAACCCCGGCAATGCACGCGCACTGATCCAGAAACATGACGGTCAAGAGCTGTGGCTCAACCCACCGCCGATTCCGCTCACCACCGATGAGCTGGATTCTGTTTTTGCACTGCCTTTTTCCCGGGTGCCACACCCAAAGTATGAAGGTCAACAGATCCCTGCGTACGAAATGATCCGATTTTCGATCAATATTATGCGCGGCTGTTTTGGCGGCTGTACGTTCTGTTCAATTACCGAGCACGAGGGGCGAATCATTCAAAGCCGCTCCGAAGACTCAATTGTTCAGGAAATCGAAGCCATTCGAGACAAAACACCCGGCTTTACCGGCGTAATTTCCGATCTTGGCGGCCCTACAGCCAACATGTACCGCCTTGCCTGCAAGGATGAAACAATAGAGGCAGCCTGCCGAAAACCTTCGTGTGTTTACCCCGGCATCTGCCAAAATCTCAACACTGACCATGCTCCGCTCATCAGTCTCTATAAACGAGCGCGCACCATACCGAAGGTTAAAAAAATCCTGATTGCTTCAGGGCTTCGCTATGATCTCGCGGTTAAATCCCCAGAATATGTCGAGCAGCTTGTCACGCATCACGTGGGTGGTTACCTAAAAATCGCCCCGGAACATACCGAAACAGGGCCACTCTCAAAAATGATGAAGCCGGGTATCGGAACCTATGACCGCTTTAAAGTGATGTTCGAGAAGTACACCAAAAAAGCGGGCAAAAAACAGTACCTGATCCCCTACTTTATCGCCGCCCACCCTGGCACCAGTGACGAAGATATGATTAATCTGGCACTCTGGCTGAAGCGTAATAACTTTCAAGCTGATCAGGTGCAGACCTTTTACCCATCTCCCATGGCAACTGCCACGGCGATGTATCACACGGGCAAAAACCCGCTGGCTAAAGTTGATTATAAAAGTGAACAACTCAGCACCATAAAAGGGCTCAAGCAGCGCCGCCTGCACAAAGCGCTCCTGCGTTATCACGCTTCAGATAACTGGCCGGTTATTCGTGATGCACTGAAACAACTTGGTTTTAAGCAGCTTATTGGCTCGGGTGACAATTGCCTGGTTCCAGCCACTCAGCCATCGTCACGAGAAAATCGCAGCAGCACCTCCAGAAAACCTTCACGTCCGTTTGCAACGAAACATACCCGCAAACCGGTTAATCAAAAATCCAAACACAAACCTCGTAATCGGAGATAACAGCTTCCACCAAG
>QNFJ01000341.1 GCA_003646305.1 Gammaproteobacteria bacterium
CGTTTGGCAGCGTCGCTATTGGGAGCATTTGATTCGCAATGATAATGACTTTGCACGGCATGTTGATTACATCCATTACAACCCGGTAAAACACGGGCACGTAACACGCCCTAAGGATTGGCCCTACTCAACGATTCATGAATACCTGAAACAGGGTTTGTTGGAACATAACTGGGCGGATGGTTACGATGAGAAAACTGGATTTGGTGAGGCGTAGGTTGGGGTGAGCTTGCGAACCCCAACTAAGCTTCAGGTTGGTCACAGCACCAAGCGTAATGAGGGATTATGCCCATAGTGGGTCATTATTGTAGGCTTATGATGAGCAATGTTTGTGATCTTACGGGGAACCTGACAGCTGGAAAATATCGTTAGATCGTGGGCTGGATATTTGTCACCAATAACGATATGAATGATGCTTTTCAGCTATCTAGTCGACAGCAAAAGCAAAGAGCTTGTAAGGTGTTTTAGATAACATATATTAGAGTTTAAAAGTCTGATTGAGGACTGCAAATAAATCCAAGAGGGAATTAACCGGTTGAAAAGCTAACTTATGCCAGAGAATACCAAGTTCCTCGACCTGCGCCATGGCGTTCAATATAGCCATTTTTGTGTAGGGATTTCATGTGATCTTTAATCGTGTTCTTGCTGATGCCTGTGGCTTTTGCAGTCTCGGCAATCGTAACCCTTCCATGCTCGCGCGCAATTTCTAGGATTTGCACGGAGAGTTCAGGAAGATCGCCAAGAATAATGCGCTCCCGTTTAATTTTGTCTTCAAGCCGCTGCTTTTGCTTGCTAAGGGATTTTAGAAAGTAGGTGACCCATGGCTGCCAATCAGGTGTGTCTGTTCTGATTGTGCCTTGGGTTTGGCGCAAGGCAAGGTAATAGCCTTCTTTGCTTTGTTCGATCACACTTTCCAGTGAGCTATAAGGCACATAGCTATAGCCTGATTTTAGTAGGAGTAGGGTGGTCAAAATACGTGACAGCCTCCCATTCCCATCCTGAAAAGGGTGTATTTCTAAAAATACCACGGTGAATATCGCGGTAATCAATAATGGGTGTAATGATTTTTCGGTCAGGGTTTTGTCTGTCCATGTCACCAGTTCATCCATTAGGTGCGGCGTATCAAAGGGGGTGGCTGTCTCAAAAATCACTCCGATACTTTCTCCCTCAGGTGTGAATGCCTCAACACTATTGGAGAGCGTTTTGTATTCTCCCCGATGCCTTATATCTTTTTCTGAATGTTTGAGTAGTTCACCATGAAGCTGTTTGATGTAATTGGTTGTGAGTGGTATTTCTTTGAAATTCTCAAAAATTGTTTCCATGACAGAGGCGTAGCCAGCGATTTCTTGTTCATCCCTGTTTTTGAATGATTGAACATTGAGATTGAATAAAAGCTTTTCAACTTCGCGGTCAGAGAGTTTTGCGCCTTCAATACGGGTAGATGAACCGATACTTTCAATTGTGGCGACATGCCGCAAATTAGAAAGACATTCGGGGGCTATTCGCCCAATGGCCTGCCATGCGCCTTTGAATTCATCGAGTTCAGAAATGAACGCCAAAATATTATGGGTAACTTTAAGTGATTTAATATTCATCTATACATCCAATTATTCATCCGTTTCCACCCGATTAACTATTGCATGTTTCCACCTGTTTATCCATCCGTTTCCACCCGAAAATCGTTAGATAGCGCCTGCCAATGTTCTTTAAGCTGCCTTTTATGCGCCTCATCCATCGGTAGTTCCACGAGAGCCTTCGGCCAAAGGGTGCGTGCTTTATCCAGGGTATCTTCCAAATGTGGCTTAATTGCGCGCCATGGAATACCGGCCTTTTCTGCCCAAGTCTGAAAATGCTCGAAAGTCGCTTTATACCATTCTTTATTTTTGCCAAGGTTCAGCGCAAATTTTGTCTCATCATTCATATAAACGCGAGTGGTTACAATATCGTAAGCGGGAGAGAGTTCGGGTGTGATGGTATCGGGATAGATCAAACTCCAGTTTTTTAAATGTGCATCCCCATTGGCCAGAAGAATATTGACCAATAAACGTCGCGCAAATTGTTGAACATTGCCCAGGCTATCGCCCGTGTATTGGTAAATGATCTTGCCAATTTGTTCATAATTGGCGCTGTCATATTTTTGATGAGGATATTTCACCAGAACTTGTGCGAAGTCTTCCATGTGGATGCGTTGCCCATCATTGCGATCAAATCGCTTAATAGCAAAGGCCAGTTTTTCATCGGGCAGGTTGATAGGAGGGAGTTTATCCAAGCTGCTTAATTCGACCAGTTTTATCTCTGGTATATCAATTCCCGCCAGTTCGGCAAGGCGCATTGCCGTAAATTCGTTTAAGGGGACATGAGCATGTTTTGTAGAGGGCGTTTTAATAATCCAGTCACCCAGCTCACCCGATTTGGCAATTTGATAACGCCCCTCTTTTTCCCGCATAGAGAATTTCATTTGTACACCCGCCAAAGAAAAATGACTGGCATTATCTTGTAGGCTGGTTTTGACTACTTTGACCTGGCCCGTTGTGTTTAACAGATACTCAGGAATCTCATTAGGTTCGATAGACGTGGCTATTAACGCGCCGGGCAAATCC
>QNFJ01000342.1 GCA_003646305.1 Gammaproteobacteria bacterium
ATTTCGCTTGCGAGCGCTAATGCACGCTTACGCTTGTTCTTATTTATTTTTTCAATTGACCAGAACTCAACGGCTGAACCTTGAACATCTGGACGGGCTGGATCTAGCTTTACCTGCTCTTCTGTCAGTGTGTTCGAAAAGGCTGGCGTAAACAGATTATTGATGTACTTTACGAGCGGCGGCCTTGAGCGCCAAGATTTTCCCAAGATTTCAGGTTTTGCACCTTGCGCTTCTATATGCTCAATAACTGCCAGCATAAGCTCAGGATCTGAACCTCTAAAACCATAGATAGATTGTTTAATATCACCCACCCAGATCACCTGATCTGCCAACTTTGAGAGCTTCACAAAGACAGCTAACTGTATTGGGCTGGTATCTTGAAACTCATCAACCATAAGGAGCTGCAGTTCTGCTTGTAGACTCTCTTGAACAACAGGGTTATCTAAAAGATTTAAGAGAATCTGCTCCTGGTCAACGAAATCAACAAGACCTAACTTTGTTTTTAGAGACTGAAAGGCTTCCTGGCTTTTTGCAGCAATAATAAAAACCTGTTCAATATAAAAACGGATATCAGCCTGCAACTGTGGATGTTTTGAGTAGTCGCTGGCAATCATCTGGATCGGCTCTGCCAAAAGCGAGCTTTTTGTAGTTGGGCTATCTTTAGAAAGTTTAATCCATGCCGGCCAAGTGAGCCGCCGCTGCTTGATGGCGACCAGTGTCCCTTTTAGGTTTTTGAAATAGGTTGCTGAACCTTTTGTTGTATCAAATTCAGGATCGAAGTCATTGAGCGCTTTTTCAATGGCCTTTTGAAGTTCATCGGTTAACCTCCTTTCTGTCGGCTTAGGGAAAAAAGCGATCAACGATTCCACACTTTGTGCGGCAAATTCGGGGAACAACGTAGCTGAGATATTATTTGAGCGCGCCGCACTGACAATATTTTTTACCTCTTGACGCCAAAGTGTTGCCCCTTTGTCATCTGTTAACCCAAGACGGATTGAAACAGCATTCATTTGTTGGATAAGTGCCAAGTCAGTTTCTAATGACGACTCAAGAACCTGCGCAAAAAGCCGTGCGCCCTCTTCCTCATCAACTACTTTTTGCTGCGGTGACATTCCGGCTTCAAAGGCAAATCGTTTAAGCAGTTCCCCACAGACACCATTTACGGTTCCTATGAGTGCCTGCCCCATTTCATTGGCTTTTTCAGCTTGTCCTGTTGCAATAAGTTCTTGCCGAACGCGCTCTTGTAGCTCGGCGGCTGCCCGAACGGTAAAGGTGGTTGCAATAACACCTGCCGGCATAACCTTTTCTGATGAGAGTAGTGTTTTTAGTTTTTGTGTCAGCGCATAGGTTTTGCCACTTCCAGCTCCGGCACTGATCAGATGAAATTCAGCACTCATAGCTCGTTCCTCCACCCCGTTAACACGGCGAAATCATTAAAACTATCACTGCTATCAGGAATAACGAGTCCATCATCATTTTCAGGTTGTGATAATTCTGTTGGCTCAACCTCTGAAATCGTCACTTCAATACGCCCCTCATCTAATTGGGCTCTACGCCACTTCCAGCTATTCTCTACACGCTTCCAAAAGGCAGGAACATTTTCACCTGATTTAGCCTCAACATATTCAGCCCCGATGAAGTAATCATGATCATTACTGAGCATTCGCGCATCCTGAATAATGAAATAACCCAACACAGGCCATCGCCCTGTTTCCTCTTTTCGGAGTCTTGCATAGGTCGCTAATTGTAGATATTGATCATTTTCTAAGCTCGCGTGGCGGTATTTATATCCACCCCATTTGATATCGATCACAGCCTCTTGACCACTACTGTTGGTTGCTAATAAATCAATGCTTCCATTGAGTTTGCCGCCCACGAAAGTACCTTCTTCCCATGACTCCATTTCTATATGGGTCACGTCTGCTTTTTGAAGAATACCAATAAGCTCTCCCAACGCTCTAATCGTTTCACTTTTAAACTTCTCTCGTTCAGCTAAGCGACCCGGCATCAGCAAAACAGCACCTTCTTTCTCAAGCAGCTCCATAAGCATGGTATTAGCCCAATCTGTTGCACAGCTTATGTCGATTGTCTTTAGATCAGCGTATTTACTAAAGAAAAGCTCAAATAGGCGATGTGCCAAGCTCCCTTTCAGGAGGTTTTGGTCACTCACTGTTGAGATAGAACCGGCCTTCAAACGAGCCTGGTATCTCAGTACCCACTGATATGGGCTATTGATAAAACCATCAAGGCTGGAAAAGGACTCCTTCTCACGTTTGGGGAGACTGAATTCTGTTGGTAGCTGCCACCAACGGCTCATCAAAGGGAGTGGCAAATGGTCAACGACATCGGTTGAAATGGGTGCTGACTGCTCTCCCACAGTTAATACATTATTATTTAGAAAAGTCTCTTCAAGCGTGACCACTGGAACACCCTCAACCAGTGACTCAATATTATCGAGCACAGGATGGTGAGCACCTGACTCTTCATGGAGTACAAAAATAAGCTGTTTCTTTGCATTTAGAATGGGCCGTAACCAACCTCGACCTTGCAGTGTTAATTGCTTTTGTTCTGACCAGAGCTGA
>QNFJ01000343.1 GCA_003646305.1 Gammaproteobacteria bacterium
CAAAATAATGGCAAGAGATTACCAACGCCGCGCCAACCCAAAATCACGGAGGAAAAAAAACGCTTCCGGCTGGATGTGGCTGCTTGTCAGTTTGCTAGTCGGGCTTTTTGTTGCTTTTCTGATGCTGATGAGGCCACAGCCTAGTTCAGCTCAGAAGCCTGTTGCCCCAATTCCTCCCTCACAACCGCAACAGGAAGTTCGCGACGTTAAAAAAGTGTCACCCGTACAAGTGCCACCTAAAACAAAGCCTCGTTTTGAGTTTTACACAAAACTACCCGAAATTGAGGTGATTGTTCCTGAAAGTGAGATCGCAGAGCGGCGATATGCAGAAAAAGTGGGCACCGCCGAGAAACGACAATACATCATCCAGGCAGGTTCCTTTCGCCAATTTAAAGATGCTGATCGGCGCAAAGCCGAACTGGCAATGATTGGTGAAGAAGCTCGCATTGAAAAAATCCGGATCGGCTCAACAAAATGGAACCGCGTTCTGATTGGCCCTCACTCATCGATGCGTAAAATCGATGGCATTCGCTCACGGCTTCGCAAAAACAGAATCGACACGGTTGTTGTCGTTAGCAAGAAATAGTCAAGCCAAATCGGCTCCTTTTAAGCACCAACCACCCTTTCAAAACCGGCAATTTTTAAGCCAAAAATCTAACCTGCTGATAAAAAAGAGGTTCTCTCTTTTTCTCCGAAATAATCAAGATGTATGGTTGCATTTACCCTTCGACCACAATATATTGTGTGCACAGGAAATAACAAAACAACCCGCAGCCGCCTGATCTTAGCGGCTGCCGCGTCCAGATAACCAAGGAGAATTCATGAGCACACCATCCATCCATATCGTCGCAGATAGCACACCAGAAATTGAACACCAGCCGGCGTCTATAGACATCTGGGATGTTAAGTATCGCTTAAAAGAAAAGGATGGGTCGCCTGTAGATCACTCACTCGATGACAGCTACAAACGCATCGCAAAAGCCATCTCAGAAGTTGAAGAGGGTGAGCAAAAACAACAACATTGGTATAACGAATTTCTCTGGGCGCTACGTCATGGCGCCATCCCTGCGGGTCGCATCGTCTCCAATGCTGGTGCAATGGCTTACAAACCGGCCACATCAACCATTAACTGTACCGTATCCGGCACGATTACCGACTCGATGACCGATATCCTCGGAAAAGTCCATGAATCCGGATTGACCCTAAAGGCCGGTTGCGGCATTGGCTACGAATTCTCGACACTTCGCCCGAAAGGAGCCTATGTCACGGGCGCTGGCGCCTACACCTCAGGCCCACTCTCATTTATGGATATCTACGATAAGATGTGTTTTACCGTCTCGTCGGCAGGTGGGCGCCGTGGCGCACAGATGGCTACCTTCGATATTGGCCATCCTGATGTAATGGATTTTATTCGTGCAAAACGGGAAGACGGCCGGCTACGCCAGTTCAATCTCTCGCTGCTCATCACCGATGAGTTCATGCAGGCGGTTAAACAAAATGGCCAGTGGAAACTGGCTTTCCCGACCACCGAAGAAGAGATCAAAAATGAACAGCTCGATTTAATCAATAACGACCAGGTCATCTGGCGCGAATGGCCCACTAAAGAGAAAAATTATATCGTCAACGACGAAGGACTTGTTGCCTGCAAGGTTTATAAAATAATTCGTGCGCAGCGCCTTTGGGAAGTGATTATGGCTTCTACCTACGATTACGCAGAACCCGGCTTTATCCTCATCGACAAAGTTAACGAGCTCAACAACAACTGGTTCTGCGAAAATGTTCGCGCCACTAACCCTTGTGGAGAACAGCCCCTGCCCCCTTACGGCTCTTGCCTGCTTGGCTCGATCAACCTCACCCGTTTCGTGGTTGATCCATTTACCGAAAATGCGCGTTTCGACTGGGATGCTTTTCGCAAAACTGTTCACATCTTCACCCGTATGCTCGATAACGTCGTCGATATCAATGGACTCCCTCTGGCGGGCCAACGAGAAGAAATTATCAGCAAACGACGCCATGGCATGGGCTACCTGGGCCTCGGCTCAACGCTGACCATGCTGCGCACCCCTTACGGCAACGAAGCATCACTAGAATTTACCGAACAGGTCAGTAAGGAACTGGCAATCTCTGGCTGGGAAGCAGCGCTCAACCTCTCTCGCGAAATAGGTGCTGCACCAATTATGGAAGAAACATTCACCGTCACGGCAGAAATGCTTCGCCACCGCCCAGAAATGCGCAAAGATGGCCACAAAGTCGGAGACCGTCTAAAGGGCAAGGTTCTTCACGCAAAATATAGCCGTTATATGCAGCGTATTGCCGAAGTGGCTCCCGAACTGGCCGAAGCACTGGCCGAAGAGGGCGCGCGCTTTACCCACCATAATTCGATTGCCCCAACCGGCACCATCTCACTATCAATTGCCAATAATGCCAGCAACGGCATTGAGCCCAGCTTTGCACATCACTATTCACGTAATGTGATCCGTGAAGGGCGCAAAACCAAAGAAAAAATTGATGTCTTCTCTTTTGAACTACTGGCTTATCGCCACCTGATCAACGAGAAGGCCATGCCCTA
>QNFJ01000344.1 GCA_003646305.1 Gammaproteobacteria bacterium
ATTTTGGGAAGATGCTGCAGTTGACCACGGTACAAGCAGTGAAGGGGGACTTCGCTATAAGATCAGCAAGGCGCTAGAAAGCTATGTATTTAGGGGTGCCGATGCGGTAACAACCATTTGTGAGGGGCTACGAACAGATATTATTTCACGCGGTATCTCAGCGGATAAAGTGACTGTTATTCCCAATGCAGTTGATATTGAACGCTTTACCTATGGTGAGCCAGCGGATGAAACGTTACGGAAAACATTAGGGCTAACAGGAAAGGTGGTACTGGGTTTTATAGGCTCATTTTATGCCTACGAAGGGCTGCCACTATTACTTGATGCAATGCCCATTATGCTTCAGGAAAACCCTAATATTTGTCTCTTACTGGTAGGCGGGGGGCCACAAGAAGCCCTAATCAAAGATAAGGTGAAAACCCTTAATCTTGAAGAGCAGGTTATCTTTACCGGACGCATTCCACACGATGAAGTGCAGGCTTATTACAACCAAGTTGATGCCTTTATCTATCCGCGTTTATCCATGCGCTTAACTGAGTTGGTTACACCGCTGAAACCGCTTGAGGCGATGGCTCAAGGGCGATTAGTCATCGCTTCTGATGTGGGAGGCCATAAGGAACTCATTAAAGATAGAAAGACTGGGTATTTATTTAAAGCAGATAATATTAATGCACTGGCTGAAACGGTTGCCGAGCTTTTAAAGAGTGAAGAAAAGTGGCCTAAGATGCGAAAATCGGGAAGAGACTTTGTTGAGGCAGAGCGTAACTGGAAAAAGAGTGTTGGGAATTATAAGGCGGTTTATGGTTCATTGATTGACAGGGTGCTTTAACAGGATATGGGCTCACCAAAAATCATCGTTTTTAGTTCACTATTTCCAAATAGCAAACAGCCAAATGCTGGTGTTTTTATTAGGGAGAGAATGTTTCGAGTAGGATCAGAAATTCCGATTATTGTTGTTTCTCCAGTTCCATGGTTTCCACTTCAAGGTTTAATTCGTTTATTGAAACCTAACTACAGGCCTCAACCGCAGAAAATTGAAGAGCAAAGTGGCATCACCATATATCACCCTCGATTTTTCTCAATTCCAGTACTGTTTAGGGCATCAGATGGTTTTTTTATGGCGCTAGGAAGTTTATTAACACTATACCGATTAAAAAAGGAGTTCGGTTTTAACCTAATTGATGCTCACTTCGCCTTTCCAGATGGATATGCAGCGACTTTGCTTGGAAAGTGGTTCAGTGTGCCAGTGACGATTACCTTGCGTGGAACGGAAGTGCCTCTTTCCAGAATCCCTGCACGGAAAAAGAAACTACTAACAGCATTACGCCGTGCAAGAAAAGTGTTCTCGGTTTCTGACTCCCTCAAGAGGCACGTTGCCTCATTAGGGGCAGAAGAAGAGAAAATTCGAGTTATTGGAAATGGTGTTGATTTAAAAAAGTTTTACCCTATGGATCGAGCCGAAGCCAGAAAGCAGCTAAATATTCCGCTTGGTGAAAAAGTATTGATTTCGGTGGGTGGACTAGTTGAGAGAAAAGGTTTTCACCGTGTTATCGAGTTATTACCCGAGCTAATAAAATCTCATCCTAATTTACATTATTTGATTGTTGGTGGTGAGTGCCCAGAGGGAAATATCAGACCTCAGCTTGAGGAACAGGTTAGGCGGCTTGGTATTGAAAAACGAGTGAGGTTCTTAGGTGCAATGCCATCAAATGAGTTAAGAATTCCACTTTCAGCCGCCGACTTGTTTGTTCTTGCGACAGCTAATGAAGGTTGGGCAAATGTTTTTCTTGAGGCAATGGGCTGCGGGCTACCTGTTATCACAACAGATGTTGGCGGGAATAAAGAGGTTATTTGTCGAAGTGAGTTAGGAATTATCACCCCTTTTGGTGAGCCAGATAAGCTCAAATTTGCTTTACTTGAGGCACTGGATAAAGCTTGGAATCATAAGGATATACTTAACTATGCTGCCGCTAACTCTTGGGATAGCCGTGTCACAGTTTTAACAGAAGAGTTTAAGGGCTTAACGAATTGATTTTCGAATTACTTTCACCTATTTTTATCTTGAAACCAGTGTATTCGAGTTGGCAGATTAATGTTTCGCAATAGACCGTTTTGCATAAGGTCTGAAAGCTTTTGTTCGTGTTTTAAGCCTCGATCCTTAACTTGGTAAAGAGTTCCTTTTTTATTCTGTGCTTGACCTAATTTTTCTCCATTCTCTATTCGTTTTATAGCTTCAACATAAGTATTTGCACTTTCTTTTACTGCACGCCAGAACAATACCAGTTCATCATCTGTTTCTTTTACTTCTGGACAGATATGAGCGATGAGATTGCCGGTGTCTATTCCTTCGTTGATAAAGTGCAATGTACAGCCAACTTGGTCGGGTTCTCTATTGTAAAGTGCCCAGAAAGTACAATCTGCTCCTCGATAGTGAGGAGAAAGTCCGCCATGCAAATTAATGATCCCCTGTTTGCCCATTTTTAGCAGAGGCCCTTTTATCAACGAAGTTCCGAAAACGGCGATAACATCTGGTTGGCTTTTATTTGCCAATTTCAAAACATCTGGG
>QNFJ01000345.1 GCA_003646305.1 Gammaproteobacteria bacterium
CAAAGTGGCATCACCATATATCACCCTCGATTTTTCTCAATTCCAGTACTGTTTAGGGCATCAGATGGTTTTTTTATGGCGCTAGGGAGTTTATTAACACTATACCGATTAAAAAAGGAGTTTGGTTTTAACCTAATTGATTCTCACTTTGCCTTTCCAGATGGTTATGCAGCAACCTTATTGGGGCAATGGTTTCGTGTTCCCGTTACGATCACCTTAAGGGGAACTGAGGTTCCACTCTCCAAAATCACAGCAAGAAAAGCCAAGATTTTAGTGGCACTAAAGCGTGCTACGAGGGTTTTCTCTGTTTCTAACTCCCTAAAGAGTCATGTTGTATCTTTAGGTGCTGAGGCCGAAAAAGTCCGAGTGGTGGGTAACGGTGTCGATTTGGAAAAGTTTAACCCTATTGATCGAAGAGAGGCTAGAAAACAGCTAAAAATTCCGGTAGATGTGAAAGTGCTTATTTCCGTAGGAGGACTTGTTGAGCGAAAAGGTTTTCACCGTGTGATTGAAGTCTTGCCTGAACTGATAAAAATTCATTCAAAATTATTATTTTTAATTGTCGGAGGAGAATCCCCAGAAGGCAATATAAGAAACCAGCTTGAGAAGCAAGTAGAGCAGCTAGGGTTGCAAGATAATGTGCGGTTCTTAGGTGCCATGCCATCAAATGAATTAAAAAAACCACTTTCAGCGGCAGATATTTTTGTCTTAGCAACGGCAAATGAAGGCTGGGCGAATGTTTTTCTGGAAGCGATGGGGTGTGGGTTGCCCGTTATTACAACTGAAGTCGGAGGGAACCGAGAAGTTATCTGTCGAGATGAACTTGGAACAGTTATTCCATTTGGAGAGCGAGAAAGGTTAAAAAACGCATTACTAAAAGCATTGGAAAAGAAGTGGGATAATAAGGCGATACTTAGCTACGCAGCAGATAACTCATGGGATAGCCGAGTTGAGGTGTTAGTCGAAGAATTTGAGTCACTAGTCTAATTTCAGGAGCTAATTAGATGGGGTTATATACAAAACTGGTATCAGGCTTTTTATTTCCACTTCACGAAAAGCTTAAAAAACATAGCACAGTATCTGTTCGAGAGCAGATGGAAAAGACACAATGGTTATCTGCCGATGAGCTTGAAAAATTACAGGTTGAGCGGCTACAGACATTTCTGATGGATATTGGACAGAATGTTCCCTACTACCGAGTGTTATTCCAAGAGAGGGGTTTTGATCCTGAAAGTGTCCACTCGCTAAAAGCGCTACAGCAACTTCCTGTTACCGGAAAGCCGGAGATTCGGGCGAACAGCGATGAGCTAAAAGCGGATGATGCCGAAGGGTTAGCCCGGTTTAACACGGGTGGCTCCAGTGGTGAGCCACTGATCTTTTATATTGGCAACAAACGAGTGAGCCATGATGTCGCCGCAAAATGGCGGGCGACGCGTTGGTGGAATGTCGATATTGGTGATCCAGAACTGGTTGTCTGGGGTTCACCCATCGAACTCGGCTCCCAGGATCGAGTGAGACAGATCCGTGATAACCTCTTTCGTACAGAGCTTCTGCCAGCGTTTGAAATGTCCAGCGAAAAGCTAGATGGATTTATCCGCACAATTAGAACAAAGCGGCCCAAAATGCTTTTTGGCTATCCCTCTGCTATAGCCCATATCGCCGCGTATGCAGACGAGCAGGGCATTGCTATGAATGACCTCGGTATCAAAGTGGCCTTTGTCACTTCAGAACGGCTTTATGATCATCAACGAGAGAAAATAGAAACAGTTTTTGGTTGTCCAGTGGCTAATGGCTATGGAGGGCGAGATGCAGGCTTTATCGCTCACCAGTGTCCAGATGGTGGAATGCACCTTACCGCAGAAGATATTATCGTTGAGATTGTCGATAAAGAAGGCAAAGTTCTACCTGTAGGGGAGTCAGGTGAGATTGTCATCACGCATATGGCAACACGTGACTTTCCCTTTGTCCGTTACCCAACGGGAGATATTGGCATATTGAGTCATAAAACGTGTTCATGTGGGCGAGGTTTGCCGCTGTTAGAAGAGATACAAGGGCGAACGACCGATTTCGTGATTGCAAAAGATGGCACCGTTCTACATGGTCTTGCCTTGATTTATGTATTACGAGATTTGCCGGGTGTCGCCTCATTTAAAATTATTCAAGAGACGATTGATTTAACGCGTGTGCTGATTTTACAAAATGATGGATATGAAAAAGCATCCGAAGTCACTATACGGGAAGAGTTCAAAAGACGGCTGGGGAAAGAGGTCGAAATCAGCGTTGAGTTGGTTGATGAAATCCCAAAAGAAAAATCGGGAAAATTTCGCTATGTGGTGAGTCGGATAAGTTGAGTGTGTAACGCGCTACTCTACTCTTTCAAATACGATATCAGAATTAACAACAGGGACTAATAACAATGAAAGACGAAAATATTGTTTGGCACGAACATAATCTTAGTAAAGCTGAGCGATCACAACAGAAGCGGCAGAAGCCTTGCATCCTCTGGTATACAGGTTTAAGTGGTTCGGGTAAATCAAC
>QNFJ01000346.1 GCA_003646305.1 Gammaproteobacteria bacterium
GGGCTGCTGGCCTTTATCCGCCCATTCACACGAATCGACTCATCACCTTCTTGCGTGCTATTGAAATACCAAAGATCCGGTGATTTTTGTAGTGAATGAAACAGACAGTCATGTTTTACGAGGTCGGCGGGTTTTTTCGGACGGCCATGATTGACCAGATACTCCGGGCTGGCCACCACAACGCGTGGACTTGAGCCAATTTTTTTAGCGATTAAGGAGGAATCTTCCAATGGCCCAATACGAATTGCCAAATCGATACCTTCTTTTACCAGATCAGTGTATTTATCCCCAAAAATAAGGTCGATTTTGATATCGGGGTAGGTGGAGAGGAATTCATCTAAATAAGGAAGGATGTAAGTGCGTCCAAATGCAGCGCTAGTCGAAATTCGTAGGGTGCCGGTGGGGTCAATTTTTCCTTTACCGACACTGGCTTCAGCTTCTTGAAAGTCGTTAAGTATGCGGATGCAGTGCTGGTAATACTCTTTGCCGGCTTCGGTGAGCTTCAAAGATCGTGTACTTCGATTGAGTAACTTTGTGTCCAGACGCTCTTCCAGAGAGGCAATATGCTTGCTTACAGTTGACTGCGACATGTTGGTCTCTCGTGCCACAGCTGAAAAACTTTTAGCTTCAACGACGCGCCTAAACACGGCCATGCTATGCATTACATCCATACAAACCCTCTTAGAGTAGGTGTTTCAGGAAGTTCACTATTAACTTATTCCATTATGGAATGAATCATATTCCAAATCAAACGGTTATTAATAATATAAGACTAGTCTAATGTATTTGTAAAGTGAAACAAATCTAGTGGATTTATCTTTAAGATTTTTTTAACCAGAGGAGAAAGCACATGACTAACCTAGCAAATACAAAAGAACTTCAACAGAATAAAGTTGTTTTAGATGAAACCTCCGCTATCGCTCTTGCGAAAAACCCGGATGACTGGTTTGAGTATAAGTTTGAGGAGCACATGAAAAAATACAAAGCGAATAAAACGCCAAGTATGGCCATCGTAGTGACTAAGGGCAGTCTGGATTGGGCCTATCCGCCGTTTATTTTAGCCTCGTCAGCAGCTGCTCTAGGGTGGGATGTGGAATTATTTTTTACTTTTTATGGTTTGAGCTTATTGAAAAAAGACCTGGATTTGAAAATTAGCCCTTTAGGTAATCCAGCCATGCCGATGAAAATGCCGTTTGGGCCGGAGTGGTTCAAGGGCATTAGCTGGAATATACCCAATGCTATCAGCAGTAATATTCCCGGATTCGAAACAATGGCAACGGGTCTGATGGAACAAACCATGGCAAATAAGGGCGTGGCCACTATTCAGGAATTGCGTGAGTTAAGCCTGGAAGCCGGCGTGAAAATGATTGCTTGCCAGATGACGGTGGATCTATTTGGTTGGGAAATGGATGATTTTGTGCCAGAAGTCGCCGATTGGGTAGGGGCTGCATCATTTCTGCCAACAGCAAAAGACGCGGATGTGACTTTATTTATTTGATGCTAACAACGAAACAGAGGTCAGGCTATGTTCAATGCAAGTAATTCAGTAAGGGTTTTTCTATTTAATGTGGCGATGATTAATCTCGTTGCGATATGGCTAAGCGGATTTAATACAGTACACTGGTTTTCCTATGTGCTGCCGTCATTTTTGATCATCGCTGCGGCGACTGGTTTATGTCCCGGATTGTTTATATCGAAAAAGATTCTGGGTGTTTTTGGCATTAAAGAATAATCTACAGTTCAACGGCGGGTGGCGCACAATTACCATCTGCTGTTGTTCAGTTCACTATGAATAGCAGGAGGGGAAATGAGTAATTTAAGTCCAGACCAAATACCAGAGAAGTGGAGTGACATCGCGTCTGCTTATGAAAAAGCATTCGAGCAACTAACATCGCAATTTGCCGAAGTGGCTATCTCTCGACTAGCGCCTCAGCCTGGTGAAAAAGTACTGGATGTAGCTGCCGGTACGGGCGTTTTCAGCCTGGCTGCTGCGAGATCAGGCGCTGATGTGTTGGCCACTGACTTTGCAGAAGGCATGGTTCAGCATATACAGGAGCGGGTTGATAATGCCTTGATTCATAATATTCAAACTAGCGTAATGGATGGTCAGGCATTAGCGGTAGAGGATGACAGTTATGACATCAGTGCTTCTATCTTTGGTTTGATATTTTTCCCGGATATGGATAAAGGTTTCGCTGAGTTAAAGCGTATTTTGAAACCGGGTGGACGATGCGCGGTGGCATGTTGGGATTTCCCTGAGAACTTTGACATGATGAAATTGCTAAAACAATCGATCGAGAGCGCTGTGCCAGAGTTCGAAATGCCGACGCAAACGCCAGTGTGGGCAAGGATGGTTGGTGAGCAGCAATTAAAAGAAAAATTTCAACAAGCGGGTTTTAGTAACATCGAGGTGGATACGCTTGATGGGCAATTGACGCTGGACTCTGTAGAAGATTTTTGGTCCATTTTTATCTCTTCGTCGCCACCGATGATCTCATTATTTTCAGCGCTTGGAGAAGAAAATACAAAAC
>QNFJ01000347.1 GCA_003646305.1 Gammaproteobacteria bacterium
CCATTTTAGGCTATGTTTTGCTGAGTAACATGCCGCAACTTACAGCCTCACTGATGCTATTTTCTAGCGGTGGAATACTCTACTTGATATTCCAGGATATTGCACCAATGTCCAAATTGGAGAAAAGCTGGTTTCCTGCACTTGGCGTAAACTTCGGCTTTCTCGCTGGCATGATCGGACAAAAAATACTGGGATGACTTTTGCAGCTAACCAGATGCTGGCCAGGTTGTGTGAAGCGATGAATGCCAATAATACCATCAATAATCAATAGTAGGCGCTTTAGTTTTGACGAGAGGGTTCTATAATCTAATCGTGGTTCGTTTAAATTAAACTCTAGAGATGGTTATGATCTTTAACAGGTCACAAGTGGGGATAGCTGCCAGAACGCCTGTTCCGTTCGCTGTGGTGTTGCTCTATATTTTTGTGTGCGTATTATTGCCCGCGATCGCAGCGCATTCGCAGCAAGCCAGTGCTGAGTCCTCGATCTTCCAGGGTGAAGCGGACACCGCCTCAGATTCAGATAACGAAGGTAAAACTGTTCACCTCCAGCCCTTTCGGCCCCCCCACCGTCTTGCCGTAACACGCCCTGACAGGCTGCCTGACGCCGACAATTCGCACATCGCAGCGGGTTTGGAACTTATCCGCGCTCCTCCTCTGCTCTCATGACATCTCTGAAACGAATTGTCTACTAAATACGTTGGTCAGCGGTTCAGGCATTTCGTTGCCGCCACCGGCCTGACCAGGGGAGGATACCATGGAAAATTTCAAGAACATTACAACCAAGAACCTCATGAATATCGAGAAAATCCGACACCCTGAGAGACATGAAAATATCGATTTGTGCAGCTCTGCTCTGGAGATTTTTACAGACTTTAGCCAGCAGCAGCCATTTCTATTGGAGCAATCGGTCAGTATAGATGCTGCCACGGAATTGATGAAGGCGGCGCACGTGCGACTCAAACTGGTCATCGATAACGAGGAGCATTTCCGCGGGGTTATTAGCCTGGCAGACCTCTTATCAGTCAAGGTGATGAAAGCGACGGATATGACTGGACTGAAAAGAAAGGATTTGACGGTGGCGGACGTCATGACCCACAAGGATGCCCTTCACGCCATTGAAATGGAAGAATTTCGCCATGCGAGAATTGGTGATGTTTTGCAAACGATGAAGCACTTTGGAGAACAGCATGTCCTGGTAGTTGACTCGGTTGATCTAAGTATTCGAGGTATCGTATCTTCCAGCGATATCGTGAGAAGCCTTCACATACCTGTGCGCATTAGTGAACGAGCCAACTCCTTTTCGGATATCTATAAAGCGATTCATCCCTGAACGCAGCTGACAAGTCATCCCGGAGCTGGTTGGCATCGCACCCGGGTATATGATCTCAATATCGCAGTAGAGCAGCACAGTCTTAACCGACACACTATTGAAACAATAGATAACAAGGCCAAAAATCAATGAAACTACTTATTTTTTTACTAACACTGTTCGGGTCAAGCGCCGCGCTTGCTTCGAATGGAGAGCATTTTCATTTAGAACTGACTCATCACTGGGTCGGCTTTACAGCGCTTGCCATTTTCATTCTGGCCTATGTGCTGGTGATTTTCGAAGAACAATTGCACTTGCGAAAATCCAAACCAGTGCTGCTGGCGGCGGGCTTGATTTGGGTCTTAATCGCCTTCGCCTACAGCAGCGCGGGCGACAGCCACGTCACCGCAATAGCCATTCGCCACAATTTTCTCGAATATGCCGAGTTATTCTTCTTTTTGCTGGTAGCCATGACTTACATCAACGCCATGCTGGAGCGCGGCGTTTTTGACGCATTGCGGGATTGGTTGATAGTCAAGGGTTTCAGCTACAGAGCGTTGTTCTGGCTCACGGGCACCCTGGCGTTCTTCATCTCACCAATCGCTGACAATCTCACCACCGCCCTGATTATGAGTGCGGTCGTTCTGGCGGTAGGCAATGGCCAGTCCAAGTTTGTCGCTGTCGGTTGCGTGAATATTGTTGTATGCGCCAACGCAGGTGGCGCTTTCAGCCCTTTTGGTGACATCACCACGCTAATGGTATGGCAGGACGGAGCCCTGGAGTTCGAAGCATTTTTTAAATTGTTCATCCCCGCTGTGGTCAACTTTCTGATCCCAGCCCTGATTATGCAATTTGCGGTACCTCCGGGCAGGCCCGTAAAAATCGAGGAAGAATTTACCCATATGAAAACCGGCGGAACGCGAATCGTCATTCTTTTCCTGCTGACCATTGTCACAGCTGTATGCTTCCACAATTTCCTGCACTTGCCACCGGTATTTGGCATGATGACCGGCCTGGCCTATTTGAAATTCTTCGGCTACTACCTGCGCCGAAGAGGTAAAGCAGAGATAGACAAGTCTGACATGCCCACCAGCAACCTGATTGCTGATGACTTCGACATATTCGATAAAATCGCCCAGGCCGAGTGGGACACCTTGTTCTTTTTCTACGGTGTTATTCTCGCGGTTGGTGGCCTCGGCTTTATTGGCTACCTCGGCATGAC
>QNFJ01000348.1 GCA_003646305.1 Gammaproteobacteria bacterium
CATCAGAGAACCATCATGCATAAAAATATCTTGCGTCACGCCCGGTTCTGATTGAACGGTAATTTCACTTTTATGCGGAATAAAATCAGCTGAGATCAATGACTCCATATGATCACGCAGGTAGTCATAGCTCTTTGTGGAACCTTTATGGTTATTAAAAGTGACACAGGGAGACATGACATCAATAAAGGCGAAACCTTGATGTGAGAGCGCCCCTTTGATTAAAGGTACAAGTTGCTCCTTATCACCCGAGAAGCTTCGTGCCACGTAGGTTGCACCCATGCTGAGTGCGAGGCTTACAAGGTCAATCCCCTCATCTGTCACCTCTTTACCGCCTTTCATAATTGAACCGCGGTCAGCTGTCGCCGAGGGCTGCCCTTTCGTGAGGCCATACGCGCCATTATTGGCAACGATATAGCTCATATTCAGTTTGCGACGAACCACATGGGCAAACTGCCCGAGCCCGATCGAGGCCGAATCGCCATCACCTGACATGCCGAGATAGATCAATTCTCGGTTGGCGAGATTGGCACCCGTTGCAACCGAGGGCATCCGGCCATGTACCGAGTTAAATCCATGTGACTTACCCAGGAAGTAGGTCGGTGCCTTTGATGAGCAGCCAATTCCCGATAGTTTAGCGATACGATGTGCTGGCAAGGAAAGCTCAAAGCAGGCCTGCACAACCGCGGCCCCGACAGAGTCATGCCCACAACCGGCACAGAGTGTTGACATGCTGCCTTCATAATCGCGATAGGTTAAGCCCAGCTCATTAACGGGCAGTTGGGGGTGGTGAAATTTTGACTTTGGGACGCAGGTCATGATGCCTCTCCTGTTTTGGCGCTCTGTTCTGCACCAATATGATTAAGAATACCGCCAACAACCGCCTGTACGGGAATCGCCATTCCATCGTAGTGAAGGATTTTAACGAGCTTTTTCGGGTGGCATTCCAGCTCATTAATCAGCAATGTCCGCATCTGTGCATCACGATTTTGCTCTATCACGAAAAGTGTTTCGTGGTTGTCGATAAATTCTGTCACTTCATCGTTAAAGGGGTAACTCCGCAACCGCATACTGTTAAATCTCAGTCCCTGCTTTTGGAGTTTATCAAGGGATTCTGGCATGACATTATCGGTTGTACCGTAATAGATCACGCCCATCTTATTTCGCGCACTCTCAATATCGATAACCGGAGCAGGTATTAAGTTAGCCGCTGTGCGGTGTTTTTTAACTAAACGCTCCATATTATCAACGTACTTATCACCATCTTCTGTATACAACGCATGGCGATCACGCGAGGTTCCTCGCGTGAAGAAAGCGCCTTGCTCTGGGTGCGCACCAGGATAGGTTCGATAACAAATACCATCATCATCCAAATCGAGATAACGGCCAAACTTCTCCCCTTTATGGAGGCTATTCAGCTGCTTTTCGTGAAGGACCTTACCGCGGTCGTACTGGCTCTCATCATCCCATTCAAGTGGATCACAGAGCCAGTCATTCATGCCCAGTTCTAAATCACTCATGATGATGATCGGGGTTTGCAATCTCTCTGCGAGATCAAACGATTCAGCCGAAAACTCGAAGCACTCTTTTGGATTCGCTGGAAAAGTTAATACATGCTTGGTGTCACCATGCGAGGCATAGGCGCAAGCGAGTAGATCTGACTGCTGTGTACGGGTCGGCATTCCGGTTGAAGGACCACCACGCTGCACATTGATCAGTACCAACGGAATTTCAGCAAAGTAGGCAAGACCTAAAAACTCTGCCATTAATGAAACACCGGGCCCACTGGTTGCAGTAAAAGCGCGCGCGCCATTCCATGAAGCGCCAATTACCACGCCAATCGCCGCCAACTCATCTTCCATCTGGACGATGCCAAAGCGCTTTTTACCGGTGGCAGGATCAATCCGCATCCGCTCACTAAAGCGGGTGTATGACTCGACCACTGAAGTGGATGGCGTAATGGGGTACCAACCACAAACGGTCGCACCACCATAGACACATCCCAATCCTGACGCGGTATTGCCATCAACTAGGATCTTGTCTCCAACGACCTCGCTCTTTTCCATGCGGATACCGAGTGGGCATTCAAATGTCTTCTTCGCGTAGACATAGCCCAGCTCAAGCGCGGTCGTATTAGAGGTGACAAGGTGCTCCTTGCTTTTAAACTGTTTACTCAGAAGCTGCGTAAAAACTTCAAAATCAATATCAAGCAATGCCGCTAATGCACCAATATAGGCGACATTCTTAAACAACATCCGCTGTTTAGTATTGCTAAATTGCTGCCGACAAAGCTCTGTAAAAGGAATATCGATAATCTGGATGTCATCGCGGCGCAGGCTTTCAGGTAGCGGGTTGGTGCTGTCATACAGAAAGTAACCGCCCGGCAAAACAGCGGCAACATCATCGGCAAGACTCTGCGGATTCATCGCCACGACAATATCAACACCGCCACCACGGCGGCCTAAATAGCCTTTCTCATTAACCCTCACTTCATACCAGGTGGGCAGCCC
>QNFJ01000349.1 GCA_003646305.1 Gammaproteobacteria bacterium
ATTGCACGCAAGCCGGAGTACCTTGATTACATCAGTCGAGCATTAACTGAGGCTGCAGTTGCGGAGCGTTTTTCGCATATTCTTGAGGGCAAAGTAGAGCGTTTTTATCTGCCCGGTATTCGGGCATTTAACTTTTTTCTTCACGATGCATTGGGTGGCGGGGGTGTTGCTTCGATGAACGTTGATGTGCAGGGGAAAACCTATGCGCAGCAACTGTTGATGATGCCGGTCACTATTCCGGTAAATCTGATTAAAAATAGCTGAGAGAACAGATCATGGCGATAGTAGACCCAATTTTGTCGGAAAAGCGGATTCATGAAATGCGAGTCGCTGGTCACTGGCATGATAAAACGATGCTGGATTATTTTGATCAGGCGGTTTCACAAAAAGGAGAGCAAATAGCGGTTACGGGCTATCAGAAAGAGAGTGGAAAGAAAACATCACTCAGTTACCAGCAATTGACTGAGCTATCTGATCGACTGGCGGCGGGTCTTTTGGCGCTTGGAATTGAGAAAGGTGACGTTGTCTCATTCCAGTTGCCGGGCTGCTGGGAGTTTGTGGTGGTTTATCTCGCCTGCATGCGCGTTGGCGCAATTAGCAACCCACTAATGCCAATTTTTAGAGAGAGTGAACTCTCCTACATGCTAGGTTTTGGGGAGTCCAAAGTTGTTTTTGGTTTTGATAATTTTCGGGGGTTTAATCACGCTGAAATGTTAGCAAAACTACAGGGGACAATCTCGTCATTAGAAAGCGTTTGTATTATTGGAGAACAAGGGCTTGAGCCTTTTATGGTTGAGCACGTTACCGACCGGCATCGGGAAGTTTTTGGTGAGCGCAGACTAACACCAAATGATGTTTTCCTGCTTATGTATACCTCCGGCACAACCGGTTCACCTAAGGGGGTTATGCATACTTCGAATACGCATGAATATGCGGCCAGAAAGTTTATCGAAAGAACTGCACTGGTGTCTTCTGAGGCGATTTTTATGGGTTCACCTACGGCTCATATGACAGGGCTCATGTTCGGTGTTTCTATTCCCATTATGCTTGGTGCGAAAACAGTTTTGCTTGATCAATGGGAGGCCACTTTTGCCTGGAAAATCATTCATGATGAGAAGGTTGCATTTGCCATGGGGGCAACCCCTTTTCTGGCGGATTTGGCAGATTCTGAGGTGGTAGATACGTGTAACCACGATGATTTTCGGTTGTTTGTTTGTGGCGGTGCACCCGTTCCACCTGCATTGGGTCGGCGAGCCTCAAAACGGCTCAATGTTAATTTGATAACAGTTTGGGGAATGACCGAAATGTCTGCGGTTACCACGACACTGCTAACAGATCGTGAAGAGATTGTCTTTGAAACAGATGGTCGGCCTTATGAAGGGACTGAGGTGCAGGTTGTTAATGAGTCAGGAAAGTCTGTTCAAGAGGGTATAGAGGGTCGTTTGCAAACCCGTGGCGCAGCCAATTTTGTAGGTTATCTAAAACGTCCTGAAGCATACGACACCGATGAAGAAGGCTGGTTTGAAACAGGGGATCTGGCAAAAATAGTTCACCAGGATTATGTCCGCATTACGGGGAGATCAAAAGATATCATTATTCGTGGTGGTGAGAATATCCCAGTCGCAACCGTAGAGAATGCCCTGTACCGCAACCCACTTATCCAGGATGTCGCGATTGTCGCAAAGTCAGATGAGCGTCTTGGAGAGCGAGCCTGTTGTTTTATTACATTACGAGGAGATGAGCAGGCCGATCTTGGACAGATACAGGCTTATCTTCTGCAAGAAGCGGTTAGTAAAAGCTATTGGCCTGAATATCTTGAAATATTGGCTGATATGCCCAGAACGGCTAGCGGAAAGATCCAGAAGTTTAAATTAAGAGAGATGGCTGAAAAGCTTTAATCAAACCTGAAGGAAATAAGAATGAATCCAGCATTATTGAATGATGAAGACAAAATGATCAAAGAAATGGCCGATCGTTTTGCTAAAGAGAAACTTTACGGTGGATACAGAGAGCGAGCCCTAAAACATGATCCATTAGATCGTGGACTAATCAGAGAAATGGGTGAGTTAGGTCTGTTAACACCAAATGTACCTGAGGAATTTGGGGGTATTGGCGCATCAAGTTTTGTGAATGGATTGATTTGTGAGGCGATTGCATATGGTGATTTCAATCTAAGTTATTTGAACATGACCAATCCGTTAATGAGTGATGTCATTATGCGCTTTGGTCCAGATGAAATGAAATATGAAGTATTACCCAAAATGGCCTCTGGCGAGATCATTTCAGCCTTAGGTCTGACAGAACCTCGTGGTGGTTCTGATGCGGGTAACTTAATTCTAAAAGCTGAGCGTACGGATACCGGTTATATCTTAAATGGTGAAAAAACCTCCATGACCTATGCAACACAGGCTGACAATGTACTGATGTTTGCAAGGACAGGAACCGTTGAGTCTGGCCCTTATGGGGTTTCTGCTTTTCTGGTAGATCTAAATTTGCCCGGGATTAGC
>QNFJ01000350.1 GCA_003646305.1 Gammaproteobacteria bacterium
CTTTTCTGGTTTCTGCTCTGGAGCACCTAAGTGCTTCGCGCGAATCGCCTCTTCAAGATCAGCTGCTTTTTCAGGATTTTCCTTTAGAAATCGCTTGGCGTTATCTTTACCCTGGCCAATTCGCTCGTTGCCATAGCTATACCAGGAGCCCGCTTTATCAACCAAACCATCGGCAACACCCAGATCAATCAACTCACCTTCGTGAGAGATCCCTTCACCATAAATGATCTCAAACAACGCCTGTTTGAACGGTGGGGCGACTTTGTTTTTGACCACTTTCACGCGGGTCTCATTACCGAGAATTTCATCTCCTTTTTTGATCGCACCAATACGGCGAATATCAAGGCGAACAGAGGCATAAAACTTCAGCGCGTTACCGCCTGTTGTTGTTTCTGGGTTTCCAAACATAACTCCAATCTTCATTCTCAATTGATTAATGAAGATAACCAGCGTGTTGGACCTTTTTATATTTGCCGTTAATTTGCGCAATGCCTGAGACATCAACCTCGCCTGAAGCCCCATATGCGAGTCACCCATATCACCTTCAATTTCGGCTTTTGGTGTCAATGCCGCAACCGAATCGATTACAACCACATCAACAGCGCTCGACCTGACTAACATGTCGGTTATTTCCAGCGCCTGCTCACCTGTATCGGGCTGCGATATTAAAAGGTCATCAAGGTTAACGCCAATTTTCTCAGCATAGACTGGGTCAAGCGCATGTTCTGCATCGACAAAAGCGCATGTTCCACCCGCTTTTTGAGCCTGGGCGATCACCTCTAGCGTTAAGGTTGTTTTACCGGATGATTCTGGCCCATATATCTCGACAACACGGCCTTTAGGCAGGCCACCTACACCCAGGGCAATATCCAGGGTAAGCGAACCGGTTGAATAGACCTCCATGGCCTCATGACTAATGTCACCCATGCGCATCACCGAGCCTTTACCAAACTGCTTCTCGATCTGCATGAGCGCAGCGCTCAGTGCCTTCTTTTTGTTGTCGTCCATTAATTGCCCCGCGGAAGAATCATATTAAACTACATAAGCGACGCATTATCACATAGAGAAGAGGTCAAGCCCAGCCTAGAACCGTGATGAAAACCGGGATATTAGCGGGCAAAATGACTCTTTTCCTCCAACAAATGAGTGATCTGTTCGCCCGCCTGAGAATCAAGAACTGCTTTTACCGGCACATACCACTCTTTACCTGTCGCAAACAGCTTGCACTTTACAGCGTCCTTTTCAGTCATCAAAACAACAGCTTTCTCAGAAGAATCAAAGTCTGCTCTCGAGAATTTGTGATGATCTGGAAATGCGCGCGACTTAAACTCCAACCCGCTCTCTCTTAAGTGATCAAAAAAACGCTCAGGATTGCCGATCCCTGCAAGAGCAATAATCGGCACACCGCCAAAACCAAAACTTTGGAGCTTTCGCGTTGTTACACCATCTTGAAGATTAACTGCAATGTCACCTTCTAGGTGCATCCCTACCTCACCCCCTGACGGCAAACCATTGGTCACAACCATATCAATTTTATCAAGCCTGCTAGCCAGTTCGCGCAGTGGGCCCGCTGGCAAACAAAACCCGTTCCCCAAACGCCGTACCCCATCAAGTACAGCAATTTCAACAGTCCGTTGCAAAGCGTAATGCTGCAACCCATCATCAGACAGAATGATATTGCAGTCGGTATGTTCAAGCAGCGCCTGAGCCGTGCTGACGCGGTCAGGCCCTACCGCCATGGGACAGTGCGTCGCTCTTGAGATAATTAACGCCTCGTCACCAACGGTGCGTGGGTCACTATCAGGACGAACCTGTTGCGGCCATTGAGATGCTTTCCCACCATACCCACGGCTGATAATCCCTGGCCGGTAACCTTTCTTTTTCAGGTAGTTCGCCAGCCATACCGTAAAAGGGGTTTTGCCTGTTCCACCCACTGTGATGTTACCGACAACAATAACCGGAACAGGTAGCTGCACACTTTTCTTTAGGCCTATCCGGTAAAGAAAACGCCGGGTGATCGCAACTACACAAAAAAGAGCTGAAAAGGGTAGAAATAAATAGGCAACTGGCTTTTTTCCATACCAAACCGACTGCACCCATTGTGACAGTCGTCTTTTGATAGATTGGTTCATTGAAAATAGGGGAATAGAGAGCCGGTTATTTTCCAGAAGAACTGGTCGCAAAGGTCACATGAACAAAACCAACCTGACTGAGTGCGTCAAGCACAGTAATAACCGACTGGTGTGATGTCTCTCCATCAGCACTGACAACGATCTGTGGGTCACTGTCATCTCCCGCTGCCTGACGTATCGCCTTCTTCAATGTTTCGATATCAACATTGATAACCTGATGCTGATTGACATAGAACTGACCCTTGGCATCGATTGAAACATTCAACGGTTCTGCGATTGTCGCCTCTTCACCGCTCGCCTCTGGCAGTACAATCTGTAACTGTGTTTCCCGGTTAAAGGTGGTCGTCACCATAAAAAAAATCAACAATA